>JAEUQQ010000220.1 GCA_016789685.1 Acidobacteriota bacterium
GATCAACGAACTGGCCCAGCGTGTCGGCGCCCGGGGCGACACGTCGCACGTCTGGGTGCTGGTGGTCGGCTGCACGCTGTTCGTCACGGTGATCGGCGGCCTCACCTACCAGCTCGCGCAGGCCCTCGGGGCCCGCAACTACTCGCGGAAGCAGGAGGAGTTCGTCTCGAACATCACGCACGAGATGAAGTCGCCGCTGGCGGCGATCAAGCTCCACGCGCAGACCCTGCAGCAACCCGACATGTCGCCCGACGACCTGCAGCGGTCGGTCGGTTTCATCCTCCAGCAGGCCGAGCGGATGGGCGTCCTGATCGACAACGTCCTCGAGAGCAGCCGGCTCATCGCACGCAAGAAGCACCTGACGCTCGAGCCCGTGCGCCTGCAGCCGTTCTTCGACACGTTCTTCCAGGAGCTGCGCGGGCAGGTCGAGGCGCGCGGCGTCAGGCTGAGCACCGACGTGACCACCGACGCGGTCGTCATGGCCACCACCGAGGCCCTGCGCCGCGTCATGATCAACCTCATCGAGAACGCGACGCGGTTCTCGGCGCGCGGGGGCGAGGTGCGGTGCCGCGTGAGCGACGATCGCAGCCAGGTGTCGATCGAGGTCGAGGACGATGGCGTGGGTATCCCCCGCAGCGAAATTCCGAAGATCTTCGACCGCTTCTACCAGATCGGCCGCGAGATCTCCGAGCGGCGCGGCGGCACCGGACTCGGACTGTCGATCGTGCTCGGCCTCGTCAAGGAAATGAAGGGCAACGTGAACGCCTACTCGCACGACGGACGTCCCGGCACGCGGTTCGTGGTCAGGCTGCCGGTGGCAGGGAGGCGGGCGTGACACAACCAGCCCGCATCCTCGTCGTCGAGGACGAAGAGGCCATCGCCGACGGCATCCGCCTGAACCTGCAGCGCAAGCACCACGCCGTATCGATCGCGCACGATGGACGCGAGGCCCTCGAACGCGTGCGGGCAGAGCGGTTCGACCTCGTCATCCTCGACGTCCGCCTGCCAGAGGTCGACGGGTTCGAGGTGTGCCAGCAGCTGAGGCGCGACGGCAATTTCACGCCCATCCTCATGCTCACCGCGCGCGCGCAGCCCGACGACATCGTCTACGGGCTCAAGCTCGGCGCCGACGACTACGTGACGAAGCCGTTCGACCTGGCCGAGCTCCTGGCCCGCGTCGAGGGACTGCTGCGGCGGCAGACGTGGGCGCGCGACCAGCGCAACGTGCCGGCCGATGCCGAGACGGCGGATCGCTACACGTTCGGGGAGTTCTGGATCGACTTCCGGACGTGGGAAGCCAGGACGCGGCAGGGCGTGGTGCCGATGTCGAAGAAGGAGATCGACGCGATGCGGCTGTTCGTGTCGCGTCCCAACGAGGTGATCACACGCCGCGAGTTGCTGGCCGATGTGTGGGAGTTACCCAACCATCCCAACACGCGCGTGGTCGACAACGTGCTGGTCGCCCTCAGGCGGGCCTTCGAGGAAGACGCGACGAATCCACGCCACCTGCTCAACGTGCGTGGCGTGGGCTACCGGTTCGTTCCGTAGGGGCGCGCACCCGCCAGGTTGGCGGGCGCATCACAATGCGCCCCTGCATCACGCCGCCACCCTTCATCAGGCCGCGACCCTGGCCTTCGTGCCCGCGACGACGTGCGCGGGCGGCTCCTTGATGTCCCACACGACGCCCACGGCCTGCAGCGCGCGCAGCGTGTAGTACGTCACGTCGATCTCCCACCAGAAGAAGCCCTGCCGCGTGGACGACTGCCAGTAGTGGTGGTTGTTGTGCCACCCCTCGCCCATCGTCAACAGCGCGAGGATCAGGCTGTTGCGACTGTCGTCGGTCGTCTCGTAACGGCGCCTGCCGAACATGTGCGTCAGGCTGTTGATCATGAACGTGCAGTGCCAGCAGGCGACGGTGCTGAGGAAGAATCCCCACGCGAGCAGGGGCAGTCCTCCGATGGCGAACAGCACAACAGCCAGCGTGATCCCCGGCACGAGGTGGTACCGGTTGAGCCACATCAGTTCGGGGTACTTCGCCATGTCGGGAATGCGCTTGTACTGCGTCTCCTCGTAGTCGGGCGCGAGGATCCACCCGACGTGCGACCAGTAGAAGCCGCGAAGGCCCGGCGAGTGCAGGTCGGGTTCCTCGTCGCTGTACTGGTGATGGTGCCGATGGTGGGCGGCCCACCAGAGCGGGCCCTTCTGCACCGACATGCATCCCAGCCACGCCAGTACAAACTGGAAGGCGCGGCTGGTGCGGAACGTCCGATGCGAGAAGTACCGGTGGTACCCCCCGGTGATGCCGAACATCCGGATGAAATAGAGCGCCGCGGCGACCGCCACGTACGACCACGAGAAGGGCACGAAGAATACCAGCAGGGCCGCGACGTGCACGAAGTGGAACGGCCAGCTGCTGGGCTTGAGGATTGATCGCAGGACGGGTTCCTGGGCCCGACGCGAGGTCGGTGTCGGAATCGCAGGTGCGTGCATATCCGCCCATTATCGGAAGGCTCGGCGCCCTCGCGGTGTCAGGGATCCACGCCAAGTGTCACGGAAGTGTCAACGCCCGGTTCCGAATTCCCCGTTTCTCATCGAATTCCCCGCCAATTCGGGTCAGACCCCAATTCGCGCACAATTCGACTCACGCTCCAGTGACTGGACTCGTTTGTTCGCGAATTCGCACGGGGGCAGGGGGGAGCCGGCTGGCGACCGGGAATGGGGGCCAGACCCTCATTCGCTGGCGGTGTCTTGGGGGAAACGGGGGGTGTCGGGGAGGGGGCGGCCAGCGCGGGGGTACACGCCTGTGGCGCGGCAAGTGGCTGAAACACAGCAGGTTGCGCGGTGGAATGCGGTTGGCGATCAGGCCAGTTCGCGGCCCTTCGTCTCGGGGATCGCGACCCAGCAGGCCGCGGCGCAGACGAACGCGGCCGCCGCAAGGCCGAAGGCGAAGCCGAACCCGCGATGCTGCGCCACCGACCCCAGCAGGAAGGGCGCGGCGGCGCTCACGATGCGTCCCGCATTGTAGGTGAGTCCCTGCGCCGTGGCGCGGATCGCCGTGGGGTAGATTTCGGCCGTCACCGCGCCGAACCCGCTGAAGTACCCTGTGCCGAAGAACGCCACGAACGGCCCCAGCGCCAGCAGCATCCACGGTTGCTGCACCGACGCATACGTGAACATCAGCACCGCCGCCGCCAGGAGGTAGGTGACATACGTGCGACGCCGGCCTGCCGCATCCGAGATGAAGCCGAACGTCACGTACCCGAACCACATCCCCACCTGCATCGCGACAATGAACCACGACATCGCCACGGGCGTGAGTCCGATGCCCCCGCCCTCGACCGACAGCGAGAGATAGGCCGGGATCCAGAGGTTGAAGCCCCACCACGCGAACATCGTGCACGCGTTCATCAGCGTGATCACCAGCGTGATCCTGAGGAAGCCGCTCCCGAACATCTGCGCGAACGGCGCGCGCGCGGCCTGCGTGCCGCGCGAACGCTGCCACACCTCGGGCTCGCGCACACGGCGCCGCACCCACAGCGTGAAGAACGCCGGGATGACGCCCACGAAGAACACGGCTCGCCAGCCGAACGACGGCAGCACGATCATGTTGACCACCGCCGCGAGGGCATACCCGATGGCCCACGCGCTCTGCATCAGGCCGAGCGCCTTGCCGCGATGTTCGGCCGGCCAGGTCTCAGACACGAGCGCCGCGCCACTTGCCCACTCGCCCCCCATCCCGAGGCCGAGCAGCACGCGGAAGATCGCCAGTTGCAGCACACTCTGCGCAAGGCCGCAGGCAAACGTGAACACCGAGTAGATCAGGATGCTCGCCACGAGCGCGCGCGTGCGCCCATACCGATCCGCGAACACGCCGAACGCGACACCGCCCACCGCCGACGCCGCCAGCGTCAACGACCCCAGCAGGCCAGCCGTCGGCTTGTCGATGCCCAGGTCGGCCATGAGCGACGCCAGCACCAGCGCGTAGAGCATCACGTCGAAGGCGTCGAGCATCCAGCCCATCGCCGCCGCGATCAGCGCCCGGCGCGCGTCGGGCGACGCGATGTGCCAGAACCCGAACATCCCCTGGGCCTGCGCGTGCGACGCCGTCATCCCTGCTGCTCCCGGCCATAGCCTCCACCGCCGGGCGTCTCGATCCGCAGCCGATCGCCAGCGGCGAGTTCGATACGCGCCTTGCCGCCGAGCCGTTCGACGCGGCCGTCGCTCCTGATCAACGTGTTGCGGCCGCTGGCGCCAGGCTCACCCCCGGCGGCGCCATACGGCTGCGACCGACGCCGCTCCGACAGCGTCGTCACGCTGGTGTCGCACTGCACCTCGTACTCGCGCACCAGTCCGTCGCCGCCGGCGAACGCGCCCGCCCCGCCGCTGCCTGCGCGCAGGGCGTACTCGGTGATCACCACCGGCAGGTAGTGCTCGATGGCCTCGACGGGGGTATTGCGCGTGTTGCTCATGTGCGTATGCACGCCACTGATGCCGCGGAGGCCGTTGCGCCCGCCCATGCCGCCGCCGAGGGTCTCGTAGTACGCGAACGGCCGTCCCGTGCGCGGATGCACGCCGCCCAGGGTCACGTTGTTCATCGTCCCCTGGCTGGCCGCCGGGATAGTCGCCGGCAGCGCCTGCGCCAGGGCGCCGAGGACGACGTCGGTGATGCGCTGCGAGGTCTCGACGTTGCCGCCCGCGACCGCGGCCGGCATCCGCGCGTTGACGATGGAGCCTTCGGGGGCGATGACGTCCACGGGACGCCGCACACCCGCGTTGTAGAGCACGTCATCGCCGACGAGGCAGCGGAACGCGTACAACGACGCCGACAGCGTGATCGCCAGGTTCGCGTTGACGCCACCGGTCGTCTGCGGGTCGGAGCCCGTGAAATCGACCACCGCCCTGTCGCCGTCGATGCGAATGGCGACGCGGATGCGGATCGGCACCGCGCCGAATCCGTCGTCCTCGAGCGCATCCTCGAACGTGTAGGTACCGTCTGGAATCTCGCGAATCGTCGCGCGGATGACGCGCTCGGTGTAGTCCTGCAGCGCCGTGGCGTAGCCGTGCACGCGCCGTGCGCCATAGCGCGCGACGATCTCGCGCAGCCGCTTCTCGGCCACGCGGTTCGAGGCAATCTGCGCGGCGATGTCGCCCTCGCGTTCGTCGGGCGTGCGCACGTTGGCGAGCAGCAGCGCCATGACGTCTGGCACGATCGCGTCACCGCGCATCAGCCTGACGGGCGGGATGATCAGGCCCTCCTGGAAGAGCTCGCGCGCCAGCGGCATCGAGCCAGGGCTCATGCCGCCGACATCGGAGTGGTGCGCGCGGTTGGCCACGAAGAACGACGGCCGCTTCTCGCGCCCGATGAAGACCGGCGCCACCAGCGTGATGTCAGGCAGGTGCGTGCCACCTCGGTACGGGTCGTTGAGCACCACCATGTCGCCCGGCACCATCGCCACGTGATCGATGGCTGCGCGCACCGACAGCGGCATCGCCCCGAGGTGCACGGGCATGTGATCACCCTGCGCGATCGTCTCGCCGTCACGATCGTAGACGGCACACGAGTAGTCGAGGCGCTCCTTGATGTTGGGCGAGAACCCCGTGCGGCACAGCGTGACGCCCATCTCTTCGGCGATGGACACGAAGAGGTTCTTGAAGATCTCGAACTCGATCGGATCGATACGCATGGCTCAGCCCGGCTACGAGACAGGGACGGCGGCGGGAGCAGCCTTCGACGCACGCCGGCGGCCGCCAGACGACACGCGCGAGGCGATGACGTTGCCGAGCGCATCGATCCTGAAGCGGAAGTTCGGGGGAATGACGGTCGTCGCCTGCCCCCCGGCCAGGATGGCCGGCCCCATCGCCGCCTCGCCGGCGGCCAGCGCCTCGGTGCGGAAGACGGCCGTCTCGACACGCCTGCCGGCAAACCAGGCGGGCCGCACGGTCACGGGGACCGGCGCGGCGGGGTCGGCGCTCGTCGCCCGTGGCAGCGCCGGCTTGTCGGTGACGCCGCTCGCCTTGACCCGCACGTTGACGATCTCTGCGGGGCGTGCCGCATTCGAGTAGCCGTACAGGCGCGCGTGCTGCGCGTCGAACGTCTCGCGATAGCCGGGTGCGAGCGGGACGCTGATCTCGAACGACTGGCCCACGTAGCGCACGTCGAGCATGCACGCGATGACGCGGCGGCGCTCGTCGAAGCCCTCGCGCGCGAGATCGGCGTTGGCGCGCGCCACGAGCGGGGCGAACTGCGCGTCGAGCCACGCGTCGGCCGCGAGATCCACGCGCGTGAGCACGCTCTGCGAGTAGTCCTTGGTCACGTCGGCGAGCAGCATGCCGAGCGCCGACAGCACGCCGGCGTGCCGCGGCACGATCACGGTCGTGATGTCGAGCGTGTCGGCGATCTCGCAGGCGTGCATGCCGCCGGCACCGCCGAAGGCGAGCAGCGCGAAGTCGCGCGGATCGAAGCCGCGCTGCACCGACACGACGCGGATCGCCCGCTCCATGTTGGCGTTGGCGATGCGCACGATGCCGTGCGCGAGCTGCATGTCGCTCATGCCCAGCGTCCTGCCCATCGCGCGCGCCGCGGCCCGCGCGCCCCCTGCGTCGAGCGACATGCGTCCGCCGAGGAAGGCGCCGGGGTCGAGCCGCCCGAGCAAGAGGTTGGCGTCGGTGACCGTCAGCTCGGTGCCGCGTCCGTAGCAGATCGGGCCCGGATCGGCGCCGGCACTCCTGGGCCCGACGCGCAACGCGCCTCCGGGGTCGATGAACGCAATCGATCCGCCGCCGGCCCCGACCGTGTGGATGTCGATGATGGGCAGCCGCACCGGGAAGTCGCCGACCGTCGACTCGGTCGTGACCCCGATGCGATCGTCGATGAGGCTGACGTCGGTCGATGTGCCCCCCATGTCGAAGCTGATCACCCGTGGGAATCCGGCCGCGTGGGCCACCGCATGGGCGCCGACCGCGCCCGCCGCGGGGCCCGACAGGATCGTCTGCACGGCGGCCGTACGCGCCTGCGTCGCGGAGATCGATCCGCCGTTCGACTGCATGATGCTCAGCCGGGTGTCGTGAAGGGCCTCCTGCAGCCGCCCGAGATACCGGTCCATCAGCGGCGTGACGTACGCGTTGACGACGGTGGTGCTCCAGCGCTCGAATTCCCGGTACTCAGGCAGGATCACGTGCGAGGCCGACACCGAGAACCCCTCGGCGGCGAGTCGCTCGGCGATCGCGCGCTCGTGCGCCGGGTTGGCGTACGAGTGCAGGAGGCACACGGCCACGCTGGCGGCGCCGCCCGTGCGCAGCGATGCGACGAGACCATCGAGCGTCGAGGCGTCGAGCGCCTGGCGGACGCTCCCGTCGGCGAGCATCCGCTCCGCGACGCCGAACGTCATGCCCTCGTCCACGAGCGGCGCCCGGTCGGGCACGAGGAAGTTGTACAGCTCCTTGCGCGTCTGCCGGCCGATGCGGAGCACGTCTTCGAACCCGCGCGTCGCCACGAGCCCCACCCTGGCGCCCCGGCGCTCGAGCACGGCGTTGGTGGCGACGGTCGATCCGTGCACGACGTCGAGCCCAGGCGCAATTGGCGCCTCGGCACCAGGCGCCCCCGTGCGCAACGCCAGGATCTCGCGGATCCCGGCAAGAATGGCCCGCGACGGATCGTCGGGGGTCGACCGCAGCTTGTGAACGAACAGCTCGCGCCCGTCGAGGAGCACGAGGTCGGTGAACGTGCCACCGGTATCCACGCCGATCCGCATCATCTGCACACTCTCTCCGCTCGGCCAGGGCACCCGATGAGGCCGTCGGCCCCGCAACCGCCTGGCGGCGGCACGCTGCGCATTCTCGCTCACCCCGGGGGGCGACCGCACGCGGCCGCGCGCCCCGGGATCGCGAGCCCCGGGTCAGAACATGTACCGGACGGCGACCTCGACCTGCCGCGACGGCGCGTTGATGTTGGGAAGCAGGGCGAGCGACTGTCCGAACGTCGCCGCCGTGATGTTGTTGGCCGGGATGCCGAAGTTGGCGCGATGCGCCACGTTGAACAACTGGGCGATGACCTCGAGGCGCTGGCTCGTCCCGAACTGGAACACCTTCGAGAGCCTGAGGTCGACGTTGGCGAACCCCGGGCACGAGATCTCGCCGATCGGCGAGAGGTTTCGCGACGCGCGAAAGGCGTTGATCGCGTCGAGGCTCAGGTCGCGGCAACCGCTGAAACGGGTGACCCCGGCTGGCAGGTCGCCGGTGTAGCCGTCGGCGTTGAGGTCGAAGCTGGTCGTCGGGTTCAGCGGCAGGCTCGAGCGGAGGTCGACGATCGTCGACGCCTGCATGTCCCAGGGCAACTGCACGATGCCGCTCATCACGAGGCGATGGCGCCGGTCGGCGGCTCCGGGATAGGTCTCCTTGAAGTAGCCGTACCGGTCGCCATAGACGTTCTGGAAGCTCGAGTCCTCCGACTTGCTCAGCGTGTACGAGGCCAGGTACTGGTAGCGGTGGCTCATGCGCTTCTCGAACTTGAGCAGCAGGGCCTGGTAGCGATTGTCGGCGGTCGACTGCCACTGCGACACGCGCGCGAACTGCGGGTACGGGCGCACGCGCGTCACGGGATCGGGCAGGTTGAGGTCGACCGTGTCGCGGTCGGACTTGCGCTGCACGATGATCACGTCGGCGGTGAGGCCGAAGTCGCGCCCGAGCATCTTCGACGCGCCGACGCTGAACTGGTGGGCGTAGGCGTTCACCGTGTCGTTGTTCATGACCGTGATGTTCGGCGGCGCGGTCGACACGAACTGATCGCGCGATCGGCCCTGCAGGGCATCGGGGAAGCTCGGGTTGCTGATGATGATCGTCTTGCTCTGCGGCCAGGTCAGCTCGCCGAAGTTCTGGAGCGTCCGCATGTTGTCGTAGAACAGGCCGTACCCGGCGCGCACCGTGGTCCGCCCGTCGTTCGTGGCATCCCAGACGAAGCCGATGCGCGGCCCGAAGTTGTTCCTGTCGCCGCGCGTGTCAGACCCCTGGTGGAACGGAATCGGCAGCGGGAACCCACGGCCAGGCCCGAGCTTGTCTTCGATTCGGCCCAGCAGGTCGTCGAGGTCTTCGTTGAACGATCCGTACTGGCGATCGTAGCGGAGGCCTG
>JAEUQQ010000037.1 GCA_016789685.1 Acidobacteriota bacterium
AGCTGCTCTTCGGTCACCAGTCCCTGGAACGTCGGCATCAGCGGCTGGTAGCCGAGCACGACCTTGGCCTGCGGGTTCGTGATCGACTCGCGCACGTAGGCCTCGTCGGCCGTCACGGTCGCGCCCGACTGCAGGTTCACGGCCTTGCCGAACAGGTTCTTCAGGGCCGGTCCGCGCCCGTCGCTCGTGTCCTTGTGGCACGTGATGCACGCCAGGTCGGTGAACAGTTTCTGGCCGGCCTCGGCCATGTTCGCCGGCGCAGGTCCTCCCGCCAGCCACAGCTGGAAGTCACCCGGCTCCATGACGACGACCGTGCCGATCATCGCCGAGTGCCGCTGGCCGCAGTACTCCGCGCAGAACAGGTGATACGTGCCAGGCTTCGTCGGCTCGAACCACAACGTCGTCGTCTTGCCCGGCACCGCGTCCATCTTCACGCGGAACGCCGGGATGTAGACGTCGTGGATCACGTCCTCGGAGCCGATCAGCAGCTTGATCGGCTGCCCCACCGGGATGTGCAGCTCGTTGATCTCGCGCTGGCCGGTCACGTGCTGGAACTTCCACATCCAGCGCTTGCCCACCGCGTAGATCTCCATCGCGTTCGACGGGGGCTTGGCCATCGCGAAGAAGACCGTCGCGCCCCACCAGAACATCACCATCGCGATCGCCAGCGGGATCAGCGACCACCCGATCTCGAGCGCCAGTGCGCCATGGACGGGCACGCCCACTTCCGTGTCGTGCTTCCGCCGGTACTTCACGGCGAAGACGATCACGAGCGTCACGATGAGGACGGAGAAGAACGCCGTCACCGCCACCATGAAGAAGTAGAGCGCATCGACACGCCCAGCGAAGTTGGACGCCTGCTGCGGAAAGAGCGGAATGCTTCCCATACGTCGTCTGCTATACGCCTTGGAGTGAGTCGGCCAGCCGCGGAGCCTTCCGCGACCGCCGCCACATCACGAACCAGAACGCTGCCATGCCGAGAATCGTGAGGCCGCCAGCGATACGCACTGCCGTCATCGCCACCAGGCCATACGTGCCCGTCGCCGGGTCGTAGTGGTAGCAATACAGCAGCAGTTTCTCGGCCGGCGACCCGATCTTGCCGTCGGCCGCCTGCATCAGCCCGAACTTCAGGTCGCGCGGCGCGTACTCGATCCCGTAGAAGTACTTCGAGACCTTGCCGCCCGGCGTCAGCACCACCACGCCCGCCGCATGCGCATACTGCTTGGTGGTCTCGTCCCACGCGTACTTGAACCCCACCGCCTGCGTCAGCTGCGCGATCGACTCCGGCGGCCCCGTCAGGAAGTGCCAGCCCCGCTCCGTGCCCGGGCGCCGGTACCGCTCGATCGTCGACTGCTTCTTGCCCTGCGCCAGCCCTGGCCCTTCCTTCGGGTTGAAGCTGATCGCCACCACGTCGAACTCCGTGCCGACGTTGAAGTCGAGCACGTCGAGCGCCGACGTCAGCCCGGAGAGCACCTGCGAGCACAGCATCGGGCACTCGTAGTAGACCAGCGCCAGGATGACCGGCCGCGGGCCGAACACATCCTTCAGAGCCACCGCACGGCCCGTCTCGTCGCGGAACAGCAGGTCGAGCGGCACCTGCGCGTCGAGCCGCTGCTCGAACTGGATCTCCTTGAGCAGGTTCGACTGCGTCGAGGCCGCCTCGCCGGGTGTCGGCACGTTGGGCAGCTTCTGGGCAGACGCCCCCCCTGCCGTCATCGCGACCGCCAGAGCGACGGCGCCCAGCCGCCCCACGCTGCTCAGGATCTTCACCATCGCGATACTCAATGCACCGGTGCTGCCGCAGGCCCGCCCGCCGTAGCTCCCCCAGGTGCCACCGGCGCCGCCGCGGGCCCGCCCGCCGCAGTCCCCCCAGGTGCCACCGGAGCGAAGGCGGGGAGCCCGTTCGTCGCCACCCGCCTGATCGCGTCGGCGATCGGCACGCGCACCACGCCGTTGGCCTGATCGACCCACGCGTACGTCTCGAGCACCTGCGTCTCGCTCGCCTGGAACGACTTCAGGTCGGCATACGGCGTCGTCTGCAGGCGCGGCAGCGGCGGTTGCCGATCGCCCGTGCGCTGCGCGATGGGCGCAGGCTTCACGTCTGCCGCCTCGCGACTTGCCTTGAACGACGACAGCATCCACGCCATCAGCGCGAACGACACGACCAGGAACCCGGTGGTAATCACCAGCAGACGGACGACCCCGCCCACGTGCGCGTCGGTCGTCTCGTGATTGACCCCGTGGTGCTCAGTGTGAGCCATGAGATGCCAGTGCCTCGCGCAGATACGGATCGTTGACGGGCAGCAGCGGCCGCCCCTTCAGGAAGTGCAGGTAGGCCGCCACCCACAGCCCCCCCACGCCGACGAACGCCGTGACGTCCATCCAGTGGAAGTGGAACGCGCCGTGGTGGTACTGCGGCGCCATCTGCCAGTACAGGTCGACCGCGCGCATCACCATCAGCAACAGCGCGATCGGCACCACCGTCTTCGTGTTCTGCTTCACGTCGGCCGACAGCAGCAGCGAGAACGGCAGCACGAAGTGGCCGAACACCAGCAGCAGCGCGATGACCTTCCAGGGACCGGTCAGCCGCGTCAGGTACCACGGCAGCTCCTCGGGCAGGTTCGCCGACCAGATGATCAGGAACTGCGAGAACGAGAAGTACGCGTAGAGCATCACGAACGCGAACATCAGCTTCCCGAGGTCGTGGAAGTGCTTCTGCTCGAACACCCCCGACATCGGCGACGTCTTCGACAACTGCGCCATCGTCGTGATCACGAGCGCCAGCGCCGCCAGCCCCGCGCCTCCGATGAACAGGAAGCCGAAGATCGTCGAGAACCAGTGCGGCGCGAGCGACATCACCCAGTCGACCGCCGCGAACGTGCACGTCAGCCCGAACACCACGAGCCCGGGGCCGCTCACCTTGCCAAACCGCTTGTCGTAGGGCGCGCCCGGCCTGCCGTCCTGGTCCTGCGACCACTTCGTCAGCAGGTACGTCATCAGGCTCCAGATCGCGAAGTAGCCAATGCCGCGCGCGATGAACCCCGTCGCATTCAGGTACGGCGCCTTGCGCTGCAGCATCGCATCGCCCGCGACGACGTCAGGGCGCGCCCACTCGTAGAGCGCAGGCAGCCCGGCAAACGCGATCGGCAGGAACAGCACGAACATCAGCGGAATGGTCTTGGCCGACGCCTCGAGGATGCGCCGGATCATCAGCCCCCAGGCCCCGCCCGAGAGGTGCTGCACCATCAGCAGCCCGAGGCAGCCCAGCGCGACGCCCGTCCAGTAGACGAACGCGACCAGGTACGACTGGAAGAACTGCGTCGAGCTGCCGAACGCGCCAGCAATCGTCGCGATCAGGCCGATGGCGCCCACGACCATCGCGCGGGAGCGTGCGTTGTCGACGCCGGCGGGCGCCTCGAACGACGCGGTCGTCAAGCGTTCACTCATGGCTGGTCGTGCCTCCGTGGGCGGGCGCGGGAGCGGCCGCCGGGGCCGTGTCGCTGTCGAGCCGCGTGCGATCCGCGGCTGGCACGTCGGCCAGCGGCGCGAAGCGGCTGTACTGCAGCGTGCGGATGTACGCCGCGATCGCCCACCGATCCTGCGGCGCCACCTGCGCGGCGTAGTCGGGCATCGTGGCGAAGCCGATCGTGATCACGTCGTAGAAGTACCCCAGCGGCTGCGCACGCAGGCGGTCGATGTGATACGAACTCGGCTGTTTGTAGCCACGCTGGACGATCATCCCCTGGCCGTCGCCCGTCTTGCCGTGGCACGGCGAGCAGTAGATGTTGTAGCGCTCCTGGCCGCGCACCACCATCTTCTCGAGGCTGCCGTCAAAGGCCTTCAGCGCCGCCGCCGGCACGTCGGCGACCGGCTGGCCATCGACCTTGCCCGTGTAGAACACCGTGTCGTCGCGCAGGAACCCGCGCGCCACCGTGTGTTCGACCAGCGGACGCGACGCGCGCTGGTCGGCGAAGAAGTCGCTCTTCTCGAGCGGGTCGTACCGCGGCGCCTGGTGCATGTCCTGTCGACACGCACTGCCGGCCACGCCGAGCGCGACGACGACCAGCGCGCTCGCGACCCGGCCCAGGCGTGTCGACCGTGCCCGCCCTGAGCGAGGACCGGCGAGAGCCGGTCCGAGTCGAAGGGAGCGAGCGACGCGAGTCGAAGGGTCCGGTCCTGAGCGAGCGACGCGAGTCGAAGGGTCAATGCGCGACATCGTTCACCTCCCGCGCCCCGAGCCCCTGGAGGAACGCGCGCGTCCCCTCGGCGTCGAACTTCGGGTCGGCCGCCTCGATGCACAGGAAGAACCCGTCCTGCGACGCGTGGTCCCGGAAGCGCTCGACATTGAACACCGGGTGGTACGGCAACGGCAGCCCGTTGAAGGCGATCATGCTGACCACCGCCGTGATCGCCGCGAACAGAATCGTCGTCTCGAAGGTCGGCACGATGAACGCCGGCCACGAGAGCAGCGGCCGGCCGCCGACGTTCAGCGCGTAGCCGCTCATGATCCCGCCGATCCCCTCGGTCGTCGACGTCCACGTGCACAGCCCGAAGCCGCCCGCCATTCCGGCCAGGCCGCCCGCGAGCACGGCGCGCTGCACCTTCTTGTCGGCCTGCCCGATCGCCTCGGCCATCCCGTGAATCGGGATCGGCGAGAACGCGTCGAGCACGCGGTACCCCTCGCGATACGCGCGGCCGCCCGCCTCGAGCAGGGCGTCCGCACTCCTGAATTCCGCCATCACGCCGTAGATGGGCGTGCTGGGCGTCGATGCCTGCATCACGTCCGTTCCCCCCGCCTACTCGTGCGCCTTGGCCGGCGTCGTCTTGTGCACCAGTTCACGCAGTTCGAAGATCGAAATCATCGGCAGCAGCCTGATGAAGATGTAGAACAACGTCAGGAACAACCCCATCGTGCCGATGTAGAACGACCAGTCCCAGATCGTCCCCTTGTAGAGCCCCCACGACGAGGGCAGGAAGTCGCGGTGCAGGCTCGTCACGATGATCACGTACCGCTCGAGCCACATCCCGACGTTCACGATGAGCGAGATCACGAACAGGACCGCAGGGGTCAACCTGACCTTCCGGCTCCACAGCAACTGCGGCACGATGCCGTTGCAGAAGATCAGGGCCCAGTACATCGGCGCGTACGGCCCCGTCATGCGGTTCCAGATCATGAACTGCTCGTAATCGTTCGCGCTGTACCAGCCGAAGAACGCCTCCATCGCGTAGCCGTAGAACACGATCAGGCCCGTCGCCAGCATCACCTTGGCCATGTTGTCGAGGTGACGCTCGGTGATGAACCCCTTGAGGCCGTAGATCGCCCGCAGCGGAATCAGCAGCGTCAGCACCATCGCGAAGCCCGAGTAGATGGCGCCCGCGACGAAGTAGGGCGGGAAGATCGTCGCGTGCCAGCCCGGCAGCAGCGACACCGCGAAGTCGAAGCTCACCACCGTGTGCACCGACAGCACCAGCGGCGTCGACAGGCCCGCCAGCAGCATGTAGGCCGTCTCGTACCGGCGCCAGTGCACCGCCGACCCCCGCCACCCGAACGACAGGAACCCGTAGATGGTCTTCGCGAACGTGCCCTTGGCCCGATCGCGCATCGTCGCCAGGTCGGGGATGAGCCCCGTGAACCAGAACAGCGCCGACACCGTCGCGTAGGTCGACACCGCGAACACGTCCCAGATCAGCGGGCTGCGGAACTGCGGCCACACGCCCATCGTGTTGGGATACGGCAGCAACCAGTAGGCCGCCAGCCACGGGCGGCCCGTGTGGAACAGCGGATACAGCAGCGCGCACGCCACGGCAAACAGCGTCATCGCCTCGGCCGCGCGGTTGATCGACATGCGCCACTGCTGGCGGAACAGGAA
>JAEUQQ010000046.1 GCA_016789685.1 Acidobacteriota bacterium
GAACTCCGAGACGTACCGTTCGCCGAGCGCGGCGTCGAGCGCCTCGGTGTTGGCCATCGAGGCGACAACCACCGGCGCTCGCACCAGCGCCTCGTCGCCGGGCGCCTCCCAGTAGCCCACGTTCGGCATCGCCCTGAGGTACCAGGGCAGCGGCCACTGCTCGCTCGGGGGCGCCACGACCGACACCTGCATGCGATCGCCCTCGGCATGGCGCGCCGACAGCGCGCGGATGCGTGCGGACATGCGGACGGTATCGGGCACGGTCTGCGCGTAGACGTACGGATTGCGAGGGTCGGCCGCGTAGGTGATCGACGCGCGCCAGGCCTGCCAGCCTAGGTGCACCGAGGCCGCGACGAAGGCCGTGACCACCGCGGCCCGCAGCACGCGCGATCGCCTGGCGTGGAGCAGCGACGAGAACCCCGCGCCCGCCAGCACGATCAGGCCGACGTAGAAGGGCAGCAGGTTCCAGGGCGTCTTGTACGGAATGGCCGAAAAGGCCGCAAGCGTGATGCCCGCGGTGCATGCCAGGTAGCGCGCATGGAACGCGCGCGCCGGCCGCTCCCTGTCAGGCCGCGCCCAGGCCGTGGCGATGCCGACGAGGGCCAGCAGCAGTACAGCGCCCTCGCTCCAGGCCAGGCCGCCAGATGCCGAGTAGGCCAGCAATCCAATGAAGTAGTGCCACGGGTGCGCGTGCGACGCTGGCGCGATCCCGCGATCGACGTAGGTGCCGGCGCCGGCAAACGGCCCGAGCACGCCAGCGGGGAAGGTCAGGAACGACGAGAAGAACAGGGCAGCGACGACGCCTGCCACGACGAGGGCGGCCGCCGCCCAGCGCCCGTCGAACCGCGGCATGGCGTGCTGCGCACGACCGAGCGACCGTCGCGCGACGAACGCCGACACGAGCGCCGCGGGCAGGACGATGACGGCGGTTTCCTTGGTGGCGATCGCGAGGCCAACCGCGAGGCCCGCCAGCAGCGACCACTGCGGCCGTCCGCCCATTGCCGCACGGCCAATCGCGATCACGCCGGCCAGCGTGAAGCACGCGAAGAGCGACTCCTGGATGAACATCCGCGAGTAGAAGACCATCGCGGGCGAGAGCGCCATCAGGAAGGCACTGGCGGCGACCGCCGTTCGGCCGAGGACGGGTGCCAGCCAGGCCAGCAGCAGGATCGTCGCCGCGCCGAAGGCCGCCGTGACGCCGCGGAGGGTGCGCTCGTCGAGCGCGGCGAGCGAGTGCTGGCCGCGCATCCACGCGGCCGGCAGCGAGAGGTAGTAGAGCGTGGGGCCGTGATGATCGAGGGCGTCGTAGCGGTATTCGCCGCGTTCGAGCAGCGCGCCGAACTTCACCGCCTGGTTCGCTTCGTCGTGATGCATCGGCCGCGCCTCGAGTCGCGCGATGCGCAACGCGAGGCCGGCCGACAGTGCCATCACGAGGAGCGCTCCGACGCCCAGCCGTGTCATTTGGCCGGCGTGCCGTAGACCTCCACCTCGACGTAGTGGCTCAGGTCGTTCGTGGTGTTCCCGTTCGAGTAGAGGCGGACGTACCGGCCGGTCGCGCCCTTCGGGTCGAACAGGCGGCCCTCGGCGACCTCGATGTACTCCTTGTCCTTGCCGGCCGACAGCTTCGACGAGTTGTCATGGTCGTTGTTGTAGACCGTCGTCACGCCGGTCTTGAACGTGGCGTCGTTCGACACCAGCACGATGACATCGCGGTAGACGCGCGCCTGGCTGTGGTAGTGCCACGCGAGGATGGCATGCAGCGCATGCGGCGCGCCGAGGTCGATCTGCACCCATTGCGGGCCCGGCCCGAGTTCGATGAAGTAGCCGTCGCCGCCGGCCTTTTCGCCGTCGTTGAGCATGTCGAGTTCGCCGATCACCGGCTGCATGTCGCTCGACGTGACCTTCTTCTTGGCCGACACCAGGACGGTGCCCTTGGGGACGTAGAACGGACCGCGCGGCTTGCCCGTGACCGTCTCGAGGTTGGCGCTGCGCAGGTTCGTCGGCGTGCCGATGAACATGGGCTTCGGGAGCTTCAGCTTGAGCTCTTCCTTGGTGGCATCGGGCTGTGCGCCGAGCGGGGCCAGTGACAGGGCCAGCAGGAGCGTGATGGCAACGTTTCGGGTGGTCATTCTGGAGTTCCTTCGGAAATGAAGCCGATGTCGTACGGGGCGGAGTGTGTCGATCGGCTGGCGACGATGCCCGCGGCTACTCGCGCGGGCGACATTTTACACCGGGCTGCGCGGCCTCAGGGGATCTCGGCGGGCTCGAACCTCGGCACCAGCAGGTGCACGATGAGCAGGCAGACGAGGTAACTCAGGCCGGCGACGACGAACATCGGCCGGTAGTGGCCGGGGTTCTGGAGCAGGATCCGCCCCGTGTACTCGGCGGCCGCGATGCTGCACACGCCGGCCAGTGCGCCGCCAATCCCTATGACAGAGCCCACGGCCCGCGCGGGCACCAGGTCAGACGCCATCGTGAAGACGGTGGTCGAGAAGCCCTGGTGCAAGGCCACCGCGACGCCGATCAGCACCACGGCCGTCCAGGCACTGTCGGTGTAGGCCGCGACAATCACGAGCGGCATCAGCAGCGCGATGCCGCCGAACGTGGTCTTGCGCGCGCGATTGACCGAGTAGCCACGCGCGATGAGCGACGACGACATCCAGCCCGCCGCCAGGGATCCCAGGCCGGCCATGGTGTAGACGACCGTCAACGGGACGATCTGGTCGGTGCCGCGCATCCCGAAGTTCTGCGCGAGGAACTTGGGCAGCCAGAACAGGTAGAACCACCAGACGGGATCGGGCAGCATCTTCGCCACCGCATACGCCCATGTCTGGCGGTAGGTCAGCAGCGTCCACCACGACACGCTCGACGTCGCGGCGCCTACCGGCTGCCCCTGCTGGATGACCGCGAGTTCCTCGGCCGCCAGGCGCGGGTGGATCTCGGGCCGGCGATAGAGCCACCACCACGCGCCGCACCAGACGAACCCGATCAGGCCCGTGAGGATGAACGCGCCCTGCCAGCCGGCATACGCGGCGGTCAGCGGGACGAGGATGGGCGCGGCGATGGCGCCCACGGTCGGGCCCGCGTTGAAGATCCCGGTAGCGGTCGCGCGTTCCCTGGCCGGGAACCACTCGGCCACGGCCTTGACCGAGGCCGGGAAGTTGGCGGCTTCGCCCATGCCCAGCGCAAAACGCGCGACGCCGAACTGGAACGCATTGCGCGCGAACGCATGGGCCATGGCGGCGATCGACCACCAGATGATCGCGATGGCGAAGCCGGCGCGCGTGCCGATGCGATCGATGATGCGTCCAGAGATCAGCAGCATCACCGCGTACGACACCTGGAACGCGATCACGATGCGGCCGTAGTCGAGTTCGCTCCACCCGATGACGGCCTGCAGGTCGGGCGCGAGGATGCTGAACACCTGCCGGTCGATGTAGTTGATCACCGCGGCCGCCAGCAGCATGGCGGCGATGTACCACCTGAGGTTGCGGATCGTCGGTTGGCCCACGCGGCCTCCTCGGTCGTCAGGAATCGGGCGTCGAGCGGCCAGGTCGCAGCCGGCCTCTGGCCTCGGGGCACGCACGATCCGTCCGGGGAGCGGGGCGCACGCGACGGTGTCGAGAGTGGTGGGGATCTTCACAATCCAGTGCACCGGTGTCAACCAGGTGCCATGGCGTCGGCGTCGTCGGACGACGTGCTGAGGCCCACGCGTCGCAGGCCCGATGCCTCTGCGCGCTGTCTTGACCATCGGGGCCTTTTGGAAAAGGATTGGCGCGACACTCCCGCCGCTCGCGCGGCACACCCACGCACCGCACGCCACCGGCCGCTCTCAGGCACCGGAGACCGAGGACACGTCATGCGCGTGAGTCACGTTGCGGCGATCGTGCTCGCCACCGCGTCAACGCTGGCGGCACAGGCGCCGCGGGTCAACCCTGAACGTGCGCCCGAAACGCCGGCCGAAGTGATCGCCGCCATGGCCGCGCGCGAGCCGTACCGCCCAGACGTCCAGATCATGACGTCGATGATCCGTGCGCTGCTGCCCGCGGCCGCCGTCGGCCCCGAGGTCAAGGCCGCGGCCGAGAGACTCAGCGCCGATGCGACGCCGCTCATCCGCGCCGGCAACACGGGCGATGCGCGCCGAAAGCTCGCCCAGGCCCTCACGACGCTGCTCGGTCGCCCGTGGACGCCGAAAGAGGAGTACGCGGCGTCGCTCGTGCTCCGCACCGACATGACGGTTGCCGACACGGCGAGTCCGTTCATCGCGCAGGTCGCCCAACGCTACGCCGCACGGTACGACAGCGCGACGGGCCTGAAGTTGCGCGCCTCGCTGGCCGCCGGCGGGCTCCCCGGCCGCGCCGATGTCGTCGTGCCCACCGGCGAGATCATCCGCGAGATGGTCACCTACGATCTCGGGTCGCGCGATCTCAACGACTCACCCTTCCGCTTCGACCTCCTGCTCGGTGACGTCGCCGAAGGGTCGTACATGGTTGTCGCCGAGGTGCTCGACGGGAGCGAACCGATTGCCAGGCTGGTCACGCCGGTGTACCTGGTGCGGAACCTGCGAGCGCGCCAGGCTGCCGTCGAACGGCGCCTCGCGGCGATCACGGGCCACGACAGCGCGGCCGCATCGGTGCGCTTTCCGTTCGACCTGGCGCGTGGCCTCAACACGATGACGCGCGAGGTCAACCAGTTCGACTTCGGCGTCGAGGTGCGCCGGTCAGAGGAACTGCTCGCCCAGCTCGAGTCGGGCAGCGACCCGGTCTACCAGGCCACGGGCGACACCCGCCGCCACTACCACTTTGCCGACGCGGGTGAGGTGATGCCCTACCGCCTCTACGTGCCGACCACCTGGGCGCCAGGGAAGAAGCTGCCGATCGTGCTCGCCCTGCACGGGTCGCAGCTCGACGAGAGCAATTTCATCACCCGCGCCGACGGCCGCATGAAGTCGCTGGCCGAGAAGTACGGATGGATCGTCGCCGCGCCGCTCGGCTACCGCATCAACGGTGGCTACGGCTACACGGGCGGTGCGATGGCCATGTTCCGGCCGGGCCGCACGGCGGAGTTCAGCGAACGGGACGCCATGAACGTGCTCGAACTCGTCGTCACCGAGTACGGCGCCGATCGGTCGCGCCTCTACGTCATGGGGAACTCGATGGGCGGATCGGGCACGTGGCACCTCGGTTCGAAGTACGCCTCGACGTTCGCCGCGATGGCCCCCTGCGGCTCGGGCACCAACGCCGAGTCGTTCGCGTGGGACCGGTTGAAGGACATGCCGGTGATGATCGTGGCGGGTGAACTCGATCCCAATCCGCTCGCCGGCCTTCGCAACGCCGTGAAGACGATGCGCGAACGCGGGATGTCGCCGGTGGCCGTCGAAGTGCCCGGCGGTACGCACTCGGGCGCCGTCGAGGCGATGATGCCCGGGATTTTCGAGTTCTTCGCGAGGCACCAGCGCACCGATCGCCGGTGATCGGCCGCTGGTGCCCGAAGTGTGCGGGGCTGCCCGCGTCGGAGTGTGCGAGATGATGGCACGCGCGTTCCTGGCCCTCGCGGCCTTGTGGTTCCCGGCCTACACGTCGGCGCAGCCTGCACCGGCGGTTCCCCGACAGGTCACCGCCGCACGCGGCGCGGCGATGTCGCGCGGCGAATTCGTGGCGATGATTGCCGATCACTTCCGCTGGGTGCACTGGTCTGAGTACAACGACTACGCGAAGTCGACGCCGAGGCACTTCAGCGATGTCGCGATCGGCGATCGCCACTGGAAGCAGATCGAGTGTGCGCTCGAGGAGTCGATCGTCGAGCCCGACATGGAGACGCAGGCGTTCCGCCCCGGAGCGCCCATGACGCGGGCCGAGGCCGCCGTGGTGTTTGCGCGGGCGTTCGGCATTCGCCCGGCAGCCACGGATGCCCTCGGGGCGTTCGCTGACGCGCAGGCACTCGCGGGCGAGCCGCGGATCAGTGTCAATGCGCTGCACGCGGCGGGGTACATGCAGGCGCGCTCGGCCAGGCAATGGGGTGTGTCTGCCGCGATCACGCGGGCCGAGGCCACGGCAGCCCTGGCGCGGATCTCGAGCGCCCTGGTAGCCCCCGTGCAGGTGATGCCCAAGCCGGGGACGACGTCGAACCGGCGCTCGGTCAACATGACGACCCAGACCGGCGGCGCCACGATCTACTACACGGTCTCTGACGACAGGTCCGAGCCGCCCGATCCGACCACGGCCAGCAAGGTCTACGAGGCCACGAAGGGGTTCCTGCTGTTCGACGTGCCGATGAACGCCGCGGTGGACGCGAAGTACTACACGCTCAAGGCGATGGCGGTGAAGGACGGCCTGGCGCCGAGCGCGGTGCGGACGTTCGTCTACTACATCTCGCGTCCGCAGGTCTCGCCGTTCACGGCCAGGCTCGTGCACGCCCCGACCGCGACGTCGCCGGCCGTGTGGGACATCCTCAACGACAGCGACTACCACCGGCCCCACACCTACTACATCGAGGGCACGACGCGCGGCGTCGTGTTCGACGCCGGGCAGACGCCCGCGTCGAAGGCCAACCTCAAGACGTTCATCGACTCGCTGGCCACCAGGCCCTACGACGCGGTGCTCGGGCACAACAATCCCGACCACGTCGAGCAGATCGCCTCGTTCACCGAGGCGGGGATCAGGCTGTTCATGACGCCGCAGGACAAGGGCTCGGTCGCGGCATCGAAGCGGCCGGACTTCATCGCGGCGGCGGCCGCGTCGCTGCCGATCAACGACGGCGACGTGATCGATCTCGGCAACGTGGCACTGACGGCCTACCAGGTGCCCGGCCACTCGCACGGCCTCGTGATCCTGCAGGACAAGGTCAATGGCTGGGTGTTCGGCACCGACATGTTCGGGTGCAACCGCGCGGCGACCGCCGACATCACGAACTACGCCGGGATGAAGATGGACCTGTTCCTCTCGACGGTGCAGCAGCTCTACGCGAACCTGCGCAAGGGCGGGGGACGGATCGTCGAGGTCTACAACGCGCACAACGACGTGCCCGTGGGGATGCCTGGCCTCGCGTACTTCGAGGCGGCCGTGCAGCAGATCGTCGACCGGGGCGAAGCCGCGGTGACGCCCTCGATGCGCGGCACCAATCCCGGCGGCGGGCCGAGTGCCCTGCAGCGCATGAGCATCGTCGGCGACATGTGGCGCGACAAGAACTGGATGGCGTTGTGGATCGGCGGGACGATGGGCGGCCCCGCCGACTACCTCTCCAGGCCGGTGACGACCTTCCCGACGCGCGCGACGATCGACTACAACGCGCCGGGTGGCATCGACAGGTACGCCGTCCTGAGCAACCTCGAGATCAGGGGCGGCACGCTGGCCGGCGTCGATCTCGCGTGGGCCCCGCCGGCCAACGGCGTCGCGAACGTGCTCAGGAACAAGTTCGATCCGTGGACCTACGCCTACGACGTCACGGTGCCCGCCGCCACGGCGTCGATCGACGTCGTGCCCACGGCGATGTCGACGCGGATCGCGTCGATGACGATCGACGGCGTCGCCATCGCGTCGCGCAAGGCACGGACGGTGCCGGTGGCCGATGGGACGCGGATCACGATCGTGGTGACCGCACCCGATCGCACGACCACGGGCACCTACGTGCTGACGGTCAAGGCCGCACCGTAGCGTTCGCGAGCCCCGCTGCCCGGCCGATCGCGTCTCGTGCGGCCGGCCGGGCCTCGCGCCGCATCACCGCGACGCCGTTGGCTGCGTCACGTCGACGTTCACGGCGCCAGCGAACGTCGTCACGCGATCGACCTCGTAGCGCCAGCGCCCATCCGGGCTCGCGCCCCACTTCGGGTACCGGATGCCCGCGGGGCCGTTGGCCAGCGGGCCGAAGATGGTGCCGACGTCGCTGTCCCACGTCCCGAACGCGACGGGTTCGTGGCGCGCGTTCAGCCTGAACCAGTTCAGCCGCGTCCCATCGTCCCTGGAGATGACGAGACGGTCTGGTGCCATCCACTCGACGCGCAGCGACGCGTCGCCGCGTGCGAGGCGCGCGAGGGTCCGGTACACGTTCGCCTCCCACCAGCGCTGTTCGTCGCGCACGCGATCGGGTTCGAGCGGCGTCGACGACTGTCCGTCAGAGCGCCATCCCGCCGTGCCCGACAGGGCTCGCAGCCGGACGTATCCCTGGCCGCGTGCCTCGATGCGCACCTGGGGCTGGCCGAAGTCGTTGACGATGACGTTTTCGAAGGGCACGGGCAGGTTGGCGTCGTGGTGCGTGGCCAGGATGCGCATGCCCGTCACGCGCGCCCAGGCGTCGCGCCCGCCCATGGCCGCCAGCAGGCTCTCGAGGTGCGTCGATGCGGGTGGTGGCGCCTGCGCCGCACCAGTGATGCCGAGCGTTGCCGTCAACACGACCGTCGCTGCGTACCGCATGATCGCCCTCCTCGCCAGTGGCCCGCCTCGCCTGCAGGATCACACGGCCCGCGCGCATCGCGTTGGTGTGGGCATGTGGACGCGCGACGCATGCCCATGGCGCGGGCCGGCGCAGCGTCCATGAGGCGGTTGGTGTCAGCAGAACGCGATCGGCTCGCGGCGCGACAGCAGAGAGTGACGAGCCGCCCGGCGATGTGACGCACCGGGTGCTTGACGGGGCGTGGCCGCTGCGTCAGAGTGTCAGTGCCTACTTCGTAGGGGTGTCCTGCCGTTAGGCGCAGGGCTGAGATCACACCCTTTGAACCTGATCCGGGTCATGCCGGCGAAGGGAAACGGAGCGGCGGACGCGGGCGTCCTGGCCCGCGGTCGTCCTCTGCCCATCGCCATCCCGGGTGGAGGGAACGATGCGTTCCGCACTTGTCGCCGCCGTCCTGTTCTCGCTTCCAGCGTCACTCCTTGCGCAGCCGGTGCCCGGCCGCGTGCGCGATGCCGACACCGACCTGCCCGTGCAGGCGCGCGTCGAGATTGCCGGTTCGCGGGTGGCCATTGCCACCGACGCGGATGGGCGCTTCACACTTCCCCTCGAGGCAGCGTGCCCCGCGACGGCCGGCGCGGCGGCGACATGCCCGGTCACGCTCGTCGTGTCGCATCCCGGCTACTACGTGCAGCGGCTGCCCGTGACGCTAGGGGCGACGAGCACGATCGACATCCGGCTCGCGGCGATCGTGTCGGTGTCGGATCGCGTCGAGGTCACGGCCTCGCGCGCGCGCGACGGCGTCGATGCCGTGAGCTTCACGAACATCGCGCAGGAGCAGGTGGCCGAGGCGCACTGGGGGCAGGATCCGGCGATGCTGCTGTCGACCCTGGTGCCGGGGATGTACGCGAGCAACGACAACGGCAACGGCATCGGCTACTCGTACTTCTCGATCCGCGGGTTCGGACAGGCGCGCACGCGGGTCATGCTCAACGGGGCGCCGCTCAACGACGCCGAGTCGGGCGAGCTGTTCTTCATCGATCTCGCCGACTTCCTCTCGACCGGTGGCGACGTGCAGGTGCAGCGCGGCGTGTTCGGCCTCTCGGGGCTTGGCGGGGCCATCGACATCACGACTGCGTCGCCCGGTGTCAGCCCGCAGCTCACGGTGCACACCGGCGCGGGCTCGTTCGGGACGCGCCGCGTGTCGGTGATCGCCGAATCTGGCCTCGTGGGCGGCGCGTGGTCGTTCACCGGGCGCTACTCGAACATCACCACCGACGGCTACCGCGACCAGGCGTGGGCCGACATGTGGAACTACTACGTGTCGGCCGCGCGCTACGGCCAGCGCTCGCGCGCACGCTTCGTCGCGTTCGGCGGGCCCGAGAAGACGCACCTGGCGTACAACGGCGTGTCGCGCGAGGTGCTCGAGGGCGGCCTCACCGGCGATGCCGGCCGCGATCGCCGCTTCAATCCGATCACCTGGGAGGGCGAGGTCGATCGCTTCTTCCAGCCGCACTTCCAGTTCGTGCACGATGTCGACGTCTCGCCGGCGACGACCTTCAGCCAGACGGCCTACGTGTTCCTCGGTGACGGCTACTACGACCAGTACCGCGCCCGCCGGTGGATGTTCGAGTACGACCTGCCGGGCGTGACGCTGCCGTCGGGGGCCACCGTGTCGCGCACCGACCTGATCCGGCGGCGCAATGTCGATGAGTGGGACGCCGGATGGGTGCCGTCGCTGTCGCTGACGCGCGGACGGATGACCTACGAGGCGCAGGGCGAGGCCCGCGTGCACCGGGCGCATCATGTCGGCGAGGTGCGGTGGGCCGAGTACTATCCCGCCTCGCTGGCGGCGAACCACCGCTACTACGACTACGAGGTCGCCAAGAACACCGTGGCCGCGGCCGGCGAGGCCCGCTTCGCGGCGACCGATCGCGTGACGCTGGCGGGTGGGCTCCAGGTCACGCACCACGCCTACGAGATGTCGAACGACCGGCTCAGGAACGTGGCGGTGTCAGAAGACTTCACGTTCCTGCTGCCGCGCGCGTCGGCGGTGGTGAAGACCGGCGCAGGCAGCAACGTCTACGCCAGCGTGGCGCGCGGGATGCGCGAGCCCTTCTTCCGCAGCCTCTACGATCCGCAGGACTACTACGCCGTGCCCGTGTCGCTCGATCCAGAAGACGTGTGGAACGTCGAGGCCGGCGTGTCGGTGCAGCGCCCGTCGTGGCGCCTGCGCGGCAACGTGTTCTGGATGCACTTCCTCAACGAGATCGTCTACGCCGGCGCGGTCGACGACAACGGCGTGCCCGTGTACGGCAACGGCGCGACGTCGCGTCATCGCGGCATCGAGGTCGATGGCCGCGTCACGTTGCCGCGGCGCACCAGCATCGACGCGACGCTGTCGCTGTCGCGCAACACGTTCACGAGGTACCGGGAGTTTGACTTCGAGGGTGGGTCGGTGACGTACGATGGCAACCGGATCGCGGGGTTCCCCGACGTGATGGCGTCGGTGGTGGCTCGCACCGCGATCGGCAGGGGCCAGGCGACGCTCGCGCTCAGGCACGTGGGGCGGTTCTACGTCGACTCGTCGCAGCGCGACGACCGGCAGAACGACGCCTACACGCTGGCCGACCTGTCGGGCCGGATCCCGTTGCCCGGCGCCGTGGCGCGCGGCGTTGGGCTGGGACGGATCGAGTTCGACGTGCGCGTGAACAACCTGTTCGACGCGCGCTACACCACGTTCGGCTACGTCGAAGACGGGATCCCGCTCTACATCCCCGCCGCCGGCCGCCACGTGTACCTCGGCCTGACCCTCGGCCGGTGACCCCCGTCCGCGGAGGGGTCACATCTTTCATTGCGACATTTCTCAAGACCTGGCACCGAGGGGTCAGGTCTTGAATCTTGCTGCAATGAAAGACGTGACCCCACCGCCTCACTCGAGCGTGGCCAGCGTCAGGGCGAGAGTCTCGGGGGTGTTCGGCGCGGCGTCGTACATCCGCAGGAACGCCCGCGACGCCGCGGTGGCCGACGCCCGCAAGCCGTTCGCCCACGCCGATGGAATGGCCTGGTACTGCAGGCGAGCCACGATCGTCAGCGGCCCGCGCGCGCTGTCGGGCGGAAGCGCAATCGCATACGTGACCGTGTCGCGCCCGTTCGCGAAGTTCCGATCGCCAACGACGCCGACCGGGCGGGTCTCGTCGGCGTGCGGGCCGTCGGCGCGCCAGCCGCGCGGCAGCAGGCGTGTGTCCTTCCGGTACGCGACCATCTCGGCCAACGACGTGGTGGCCCTGCCCGCCGCATCGACGACAACGGCCTCGTAGATCGCTACCTGCGACGACGACTCGATGCGATCCCGGTGCGGCTCGCCGAGTTCGTCCGCGACGCCGCGCAGGAACCCCTTCTCGTCGAGGCTCCCCGAGGTGAACACCGTCCCGGCGGCGCCACGCACGTCGACCTGCAGCCACACGCGCCGCGAGGGGTAGCCGCTCGGCAGCTTGTGGCCGCTCAGGTTCTCGACGTCGACGTCGAACTCGATGCCCGTTGCCGTGCGGCGCATGTTGACAACCGCGACGCGCGCCGTGCGGTACGCCAGCAGGGCCCGTGTGGCCGCGGCGGCGCGCAGCAGGGCATCGGGCGTGGCCGTGACACCGAGTTCCTCGGCGTTGGCCCGCAGCAGGTCGAGCATGAACGCATTCCCGCCCACGATCGCGTGCGTGCGCACGTTCGTGCGGGTTGCGATGTTGAAGTCCGAGCCCATCGGGTTGCGCGCGATCCGCATCGTGCCCGCGTCGGGCATGTGGCATTGCTGGCACGAGCGCGACTCGGGCGTGGTGCCGCGTTCGTCGCTGAACACGCTGTTGCGCCACTCCAGGTAGGGCGCCTGCTCGAGGAACGGGCGCGGCGCGTCGGCCGCGTGGGTGTACAGCGTGTGGCACGTGCCGCACAGGGCCGACGAGGAGATGTGCGTGCCGTGCGTGGGCGTGTACCCCGTGTGCATGCGCATCGGCATGGTCGTCGGTTCGGGGTAGGGGCCGAATATCTTCTGCTCGTCGCGGATGTCGAGCATGCCCGAGAAGCTTCCCGGCGTCCCGAGGTTCGTCGCCTGTGCCTGGTGGCACACGGTACACGACACACCGTCGCGCGCGAGGGGCTGGGCGTCGAGGGCCTCGAGTGGCATCGGCGCCGTGCCGTCGAGCCGCGACTGGTGGCTCGTGGCCGGCGCGTGGCACCGCAGGCACAGCGACTCGATGGCGTCCTTGCTTTCCGGCGCCTTCTCGATCTCGCGCGACATCTGCGCGCGCCAGTACGGGTCGCGGAACGCGTTGGCCATGGTCGTTGCCGACCAGGTCAGGAACGGTGACACGTCGTTGCCGTTGGCGTCGGTCAGTGCGCGCGCCCGCGGGCTGTGGCTGTGGCACAGGGCGCAGCGCTGGGCCTCGAGGAACGCACCCGTGCGCCCGGTGGCGCGTCCCATCATCTGCGCGCTCGCGCGCTCCGCGGCGGGAATCGCGAACACCGCGGCCAGTGATGACGCCGCCACGAGCGGCAGGACGGCACGACGCAGGGGTGACATGCGCGAACGATACGCCGGTCGATGGCTGAGCCGCAAACGCCGGCCCGCTCGCTCCCGGCCTCCTGCCCGGAACGACGCCGCGACGCCGGCCCGCGCCTGTAATACACTCAGCCGCATGATTCAGCTGACCGTGAATGGGCAGCCTCGCCAGTTCGAGGGTGACCCCGCCATGCCCCTGCTGTGGTTCCTGCGTGATGAACTGCAGTTGACCGGCACCAAGTACGGCTGCGGCGTCGCGCTGTGCGGCGCGTGCACCGTGCACATCGATGGCGAGGCGACGCGCAGTTGCGCCACGCCGATGTCGTTCGTGGCCGGCAAGCGGGTCACTACCATCGAGGGCCTCTCGGCCGCCGGCGATCACCCGCTGCAGAAGGCCTGGGAGGCGGTCAACGTTCCGCAGTGCGGCTACTGCCAGAGCGGGCAGATCATGCAGGCCGCCGCGCTGCTCCGGCAGCATCCGAAGCCGACCGACCAGGCCATCGACGAGGCGATGCAGGGCAACATCTGCCGGTGCGGCACGTACCAGCGGATTCGCCAGGCCATCAAGCAGGCGGCGGGGGTGCAGGCATGATCACCATCCTTCCCGTTTCACGGCGCGATTTCCTCCAGCAGGCCTTCACCGCCGGCGCGTTCGTCGTCGGTGCGCGCCTCGTGCCGCTCGACGCGTTCGGCGGCGCCGACGCCGTGCCGGGCCCGTTGCCGGCGTGGATGCCGAGCGTGTACCTCGGCATCGAGCCAGATGGCCTCGTGCGCATCGTGGCGCACCGCTCAGAGATGGGCACCGGATCGCGCACGGCGCTGCCGATGATCGTGGCCGACGAACTCGAGGCCGACTGGAGCCGCGTCTCGATCGTCCAGGCGCTTGGTGATGCGAAGTACGGCAGCCAGAACACCGATGGCTCGTGCTCGGTGAAGGACTTCTACGACGCGCTCCGCACGGCCGGCGCCACGGTGCGGACGATGCTCGAGCAGGCGGCAGCGTCGCGGTGGAGCGTGCCCGCCCCGGAGTGCAGGGGCCAGGCGCACGCCGTGATCCACACGCCGAGTGGCCGGAAGCTCGGCTACGGCGACCTCGTGGCGGCCGCGTCGGCCCTGCCCGTGCCTGCCGCCGCGTCGCTCCGCTACAAGTCGGCCGCCGAGTTCAAGTACATCGGCAAGGACATCCCCATCGTCGACCGGCACGACCTGGTCACGGGCAAGGGCGTGTTCGGCATCGACGCACGGATGCCGGGCATGGTCTTCGCCTCGATCGAGCGGCCGCCGGTGATGGGCCAGGCGGTGGCGTCGATCGACGATGCGGCGGCGCTCAGGGTGCCTGGCGTGCTGCGCGTCGTTCGTCTCGAGTCGCCGAAGGAACCGTACGTCTTCCAGGCCATCGGCGGCGCGGCCGTCATCGCCACGAGCACGTGGGCCGCCAATCGCGGGCGCGAGGCGCTGAAGGTCACATGGACCGGGAGTCCGCACGAGAGCTACGACTCGACCGCGTACCGGGCCTCGCTCGTCGCGACCGTCAAGGCCCCGCAGAAGCCGACGCGCACCGTGGGTGACGTCGATGCCGAGTTCGCGAAGGGTGGCAAGGTGCTCGAGGCCACCTACACCACGCCGCTCATCGCGCATGCGCCGATGGAACCGCCGGCCGCGGTCGCGGAGTTCAAGGCCGGCAAGGTCGTCGCCTATGCCGCCACGCAGAACCCACAGGCGGTGCAGGAAGCCGTTGCCGGCGCGCTGGGCATCACGAAGGAAGATGTGGAGTGCCACGTCACGCTGCTCGGCGGCGGCTTCGGCCGCAAGTCGAAGCCCGACTACGTCGTCGAAGCGGCGCTGCTC
Organism: Acidobacteriota bacterium; assembly: GCA_016789685.1. Lineage (GTDB taxonomy): Bacteria > Acidobacteriota > Vicinamibacteria > Vicinamibacterales > JAFNAJ01 > JAEUQQ01. The sequence goes on from JAEUQQ010000046.1 coordinate 14,783, forward strand.
TCGCGGGTCGTCGGTACGCCCGTGAAGGTCACGTGGACGCGTGAAGACGACATCAGGTTCGACTACTTCCACGGCCCATCGGCCGCGCACATGAAAGCGGCCACCGACGCCAGCGGCCGCCCGACGGCGTGGCTCCAGCGCACCGCGTTTCCGCCCATCGATTCGCTGTTTGCCCCGGGTGCGACTTACGGCGCGGGCCAGACGGGCATGGGATTCACCGACATCCCGTACGTCGTGCCGAACCTGCGTGTCGAGAACGGACCGGCCGCCGCGCACGTGCGCATCGGCTGGTTGCGGTCGGTCGGCCACGTGCACCATGCCTTTGCGGTGCAGTCGTTCACCGATGAACTCGCGGCAGCCGCCGGACGCGATCGTGTCGAGTTCCTGCTCGACCTGCTCGGCCCGCCGCGCGTGATCGACCTCGGCAAGGAGGGCGTCTCGCCGGCCCCGCGCGGCGAGGCCGGGTATCCGTTCGACACCGGGCGGCTGCGCAACGTCATCCAGTTGGTCGCCGAGAAGTCGGGCTGGGCGTCACGCAGGCCGACGAAGGGTCGCGCGCTCGGCATCGCGGCGCACTACAGTTTCTACTGCTACGTCGCGACGGTCGTCGATCTCGAGGTGACACCGGCTGGCGAGGTGAAGATCCACCAGGTCGACGTGGCACTCGACACCGGGCGCGTCATCAATCCCGATCGGGTGCGCGCCCAGTTCGAAGGCGCGGCGGCGTTCGGCGCGAGCCTCACGCTCGTCAGCGAGTTGACGACGAAGGCCGGGCGCGTCGAGCAGTCGAACTTCGACGGGTACGAAGTGGTGCGGATGGGCGATGCACCGCTCTCGACCCGCGTGCACATCGTCCAGAGCGACGCGCCGCCGGCTGGCGTCGGCGAACCTGGCGTGCCGCCGATGGCGCCGGCCATCTGCAACGCCATCTTCGCCGCCACCGGCAAGCGCCTGCGCGACCTGCCGATTCGCCGGGTGGTGTAGGCTGCCACGCACGACGGCCCGAGCCGCCGCCCTTCACGGCGGCGCTTCGGAGCCCGGTGGCTCGCAGTGTCGTCGTGAGATCGGCAGGAGAGCGGGACGTCGATGCGGATCGTGATCGTGGGCGGCGGGCAGGTCGGGTCGGCGCTTGCCAGGACGCTGTCGGCCGACCACGAAGTGTTCGTGATCGATCACCAGCCCGCCATTGCCGACGTCTTCGCGACGATGGACGTGGAGTTCATCACCGGGAGCGGGACGAGCGAAGACGTCCTCGCGCAGGCCGACACCGCGACGGCCGACGTGTTCGTCGCCGCGACCGGGCTCGACGAAGTCAACATTGTCGCTTGCGCGATCGCGAACCGGATGGGCAATCCCGAGACGATCTGCCTCGTGTCACGGGCCGACTTCCTCGACGCCTCGGGCAACATGGCGGGACTCGATCAGTTCGGCATCGACCGTGTGCTGTGGCCGGAGGCGCAGCTGGCGGCCGACATCGAGCGCATCGTCACCGCCCCTGGCGCGATCGATGCCGAGGTCTTCGAGGGCGGCATCGTGCGGTTGCTCGAGTACCGGCTCGCTGCCGGATCGAAGCTGCTCGCGTGCCCCCTGCGCGAACTGCACCTGCCACGGGGATCCCTGATCGTCGCCGTCAAGCGTGCCGGGCGCATCTTCGTGCCGCGAGGCGAGACCCAGCTCGCGATCGGCGACAAGGTCATCGTCATGGGCACGCGCGAGGCGATGGTCGATGTCGAGGCGTTCGTCCATCCCGGATCGGCTGGGGGACGGCAGCAGGTGACCATCATCGGTGGCGGTGACGTCGGCGTGCAGCTCGCCGAGCGCCTCGATGCCTCGCCCCTCGTCGACGTGCGGATCGTCGAGCGCGATCCTGCGCGTGGCGCGATGCTCGCGGCCAGGCTGACGAACACGCTCGTCCTGAACGGCGACGGGACCGACCTGGAGTTCCTCGAGTCAGAAGACGTCGGGCGCTCCGACGTGCTCGTGTCGGTGATCGACAACGACGAGCGCAACCTGCTCGCATCGCTGCTCGCCCGCCAGTTGGGCGTGCCGAAGGTCATCACCCGCGTCGGACGTCCGTCGAACCTGCGCCTCTTCGAGCGCGTCGGGATCGACGTCGCGCTGTCGGCGCGCGGCGCGGCCGTGACGTCCATCCTCCACCAGATCACCGGGGGAACCGCGAGCCTCCTCGCCGTGCTCGAGGAGGGCGAGGCGCGCGTGCTCGAGATCACCGTGGCCCCCACCTTCGCGCCTCGCGACCTCAAGGACATGGGCACCGCCGAAGACGCGATCGTCGCGGTCATCCTGCGCGGTGGCCACGCCGTCGTGCCCCGCGGCGACGACCGCATCGAACCGGGCGATCGCATCATCGTCTTCTCGACCCGCGCCGCCGCCGATCGCGTCTACGCCTTCTTCAGCGGCACCGGGGCCTGACGTCCGTCGATGCGCCTCGATCTCGTCGTCCACGTCTGCGGTGTCATCGTCCGTGTGTTCGGGGCCGTGTTCCTGGCCCCCCTGGCCGTCTCGCTCGTGTTCCACGAATACCGGGATGCCACCGGGTTCGGCGTCGCCGGCGTCGTGTCGGCCCTGCTCGGGCACCTCATGCGGCATGCCGGGGGAGACGCCGCGCAGGATGCGATCGAGAGCCTGCGCCGCGTCGAGGGCTTCGCGGTCGTGTCGCTCTCGTGGCTGCTGATTGCGCACCTTGCCGGCATTCCCTACGTCTGGGCGGGGCTCGGGCCGATCGACGCGCTCTTCGAGTCGATGTCGGGCCTGACCACGACGGGCGCCACCGTGCTTCGCGACTTCGCGCAGTTCGGCCGGGGCATCTTCTTCTGGCGCGCGCTGACGCATTGGCTGGGCGGGATGGGGGTCATCGCGCTCTTCGTCGCCGTGCTCCCGCGACTGGCGATTGGCGGCCGCGAGCTGTTCTTCGCCGAGGCGTCGGGGCCGAGCGGCGAGAAGGTGAGTCCGCAGATCCGACGGACGGCGTCACTGTTGTGGCGACTGTATGCGGGCCTCACGGCCATGCAGACGTGCGCGCTCTGGCTGGCGGGGTTCTCGTTCTACGACGCCGTCTGCCATTCGATGGCGACCCTGGCCGCCGGCGGGTTCTCGCCGCACCCGCTCTCGGTGGCCGGGTACCAGAACCCCGCCGCCGAGTGGATCATCATCGTGTTCATGTTCATCGCCGGCGCGAGCTTCACGCTGCAGTACCGCGCGCTCGCGCGCGGCAACGCGCGTATCCTCGGGGCCGACGACGAGCTGAAGGCCTATGCGGGCGTCATCGTCGTCGCCACCGTGCTGCTCGCGGTGGCGTTGGCGGGGTGGCACTGGAGCGAGTCGGTCGTGCGCACGGCGCTGTTCCATGTGCTGTCGATCATCACGACCACCGGCTTCGCGAGCGTCGACTTCCAGTTGTGGAACGACCAGGCCAAGATGATCCTGCTCGCCCTGATGTTCATCGGCGGATGCGCCGGTTCGGCGGGTGGAGGCCCCAAGGTCGTCCGCCACGTGCTGCTCGCGCGGTACACCCTCCAGGAATTGCGCCGGGCGCTGCATCCGCGCGCCGTGCTGCCGGTGAAGCTCGGCGGACGGGTCGTGCCCGAGAGCGTCCTGCAGGGCGTCATCGTCTTCTTCCTGTTCTACCTGCTGACGTATGCCGTCGGCGTGATCGCGATCGTGGCGCTCGGCGCCGACATGGTGACGGGGCTCTCGGCGATGGCGGCGGCGCTCGGTAACGTGGGGCCGGGATTCAACCAGGTCGGGCCGATGGGGCACTACGGTGACATGCACCCCGTCAGTCGCGTCGTGCTGACGGCCGCCATGTGGATCGGCCGCCTCGAGGTGCTGCCGGTGCTGGTGCTGCTGCGGCCAGAGATCTGGCGCGCGAGCAGGTGGGGCAACGACTCGCGGAGCCCCGGTGGCCGTTGACGCCCCCTGTCACCGCGCGTTGACACAGGGTTCCAGCGGTTTGCGCTGCCTGGCACCGAAACGCGCCAATTCCCCGGCCCCGCCCGATTGGCCGGCGACCGCCTCCCGTCGCCCCGAATTGGGGTCTGACCCCAATTCGGGCGCTTCCTGGCGATCGGGAAACGGGTGGTGTCAGGCCACCGCGGCGCGGAGGGTGCGCCAGAGTGCCTCGACGTGGTGCCGCTCGGTTGCCTCGGCCCCGATCGACACGCGCACCATCCAGCGCCCGTTGAGGGTTGCCGGTGTCACGTAGGCCTCGCCCGAGGCGTTGATCCTGGCCGCCCAGGCCGTCGTGTGGCGATCGAGGGCCGCGTCGTCGAGGCCCTCGGGTTCGTGCCTGACGCACACCGTCTGCAGGGTGACCGGCGCCAGCACCCGCCAGCCGGGCGTGGCGCGCACCTGCTCCGCGAGCCACTGCGCGTTCGCCATGTCGCGCCGCAGGCGTTCCTGCAGCTTCTGCACGCCCTGTTCACGAATCAGGAACCACAGCTTCAGCGCGCGGAAGCGGCGCCCGAGCGGGATGCCCCAGTCGCGGTAGTTCTTCACGCGCCCGTCGGCCGCCGTCTGCAGGTAGCTGGGGTTGGTCGACATCACGCGCACCAGGTGCTCACTGTCGCGCACGTAATACAGCGACGCGTCGAACGCCACGCCGAGCCACTTGTGCGGGTTGAGCACGATCGAGTCGGCGCCTTCGATGCCGTCCCACATCCAGCGGCACTCCGGGAGGATCATCGCGGAGCCAGCCATCGCCGCGTCCACATGGACCCACAGGCCGTGCGCCCGGGCGATGTCTGCGATCGTCCCGATGGGATCGACTGCAGTCGTCGTGGTCGTGCCCGTTGTCGCGACCACCGCGCACGGCCGGCGGCCTTGTGCGATGTCGTCGCGGATGGCCGCCTCGAGTGCCGCCGGACGCATCGCGAACGCCTCGTCGTGCGCCACGAGCCTGACGTGCTCGCGCCCGAAGCCTGCGAGCAGTGCCGCCTTGTCGACCGAACTGTGGCTGTGCGCCGACACGTACACGACGAGCGGTTGAGCCTCGCCCTGGAGTCCCTGGCGCACGAGCGAGTAGTTGGTCGCGCGCTCGCGTGCGCAGATCAGGGCAATCAGCGAACTTGTCGATGCCGTGTCCTGGATGACGCCGTTCCACGCCGGCGACAGGCCGACCATCTCGCGCATCCAGCCCACGACGACTTCTTCGACTTCGGTCAGCGCCGGGCTCGACTGCCACGCGAGCCCGAGGACGCCGAGTCCCGTGCTGGCGTAGTCGCCGAGCACGCTCGACAGCAGCCCGTTGCTCGGGAAGTACCCGAAGAACTGCGGGTGCTGCCAGTGCGACAGGCCCGGGATGACGATCGACTCGAGGTCGGCCAGGATGTCGGCGAACGGCTCGCCCTGCCCGGGCGGTGACGCAGGCAGTTGCGCCTTGATGTCGCCGGGCTGAGTCCGCGCCATCACCGGGCGTTCGGCGACGTGCGTGCGGTAGTCGGCGATGAGGTCGACGAGCTGGTGACCGTACTTGCGGAACTCTTCAGGAGACATGGGCGGATGCGCTCAGGGGGCCGGGCCGGGGGCGAGCGCCACGGCCGCCCCTCGCCCGGAATGGCCGTCCGCGGCTACGACGCGGTGGCCGACTCGATCTGGTAGGCCTTCGCCGTCTCGGCGAAGTCCTCGACGTCTTGCTGGGTGCGTCGCGCGTCCCAGCCGAGCTCGCGCGCCATCAGTGCCCCGACGGCCGGTGCGATCTGCACCGCCGCCGACGCGTTGAGGAACAGGGCGCGCAGCCGGCGCGCCAGCACGTCTTCGATCGTGCGTGCCATCTCGGTGCGCACGGCCCACACCACCTCGGCGCCCGTGTAGGGCAGCGCCGGATGGAGCTTCGCGGAGAGCGTGCTGTCGCTGCGCATCAGGTCCTGGATGGCCCACGCATCAGCGCCGTAGATCTCGAGCGCGCCGAAGCGTTCGGCGTTCTGGTGGTAGCCGTGGATGTTGAGCGTGCGCGTGACGCACTCGCGCTCGGGCAGCCGCGCCAGTTCCGCCGCCTGCGTGACGGTGTCTTCGGCCATGTGCCGGTACGTCGTCCACTTGCCGCCCGTCGTGGTGAGCAATCCCGACGCGTCGATGTGGATCGTGTGATCGCGCGACAGCGCCGACGTCAGCTTGCTGTCGCCGCTCTTGACCAGTGGCCTGATCCCCACGAACACGCTCAGGACGTCGGCGCGCGTCGGTACCTTGTGCAGGTACCTGCTCGCCGTTTCGAGGATGAAGTCGATCTCGTGCTCGAACGGGCGCGGTTCGAGCGTGGCGTGCTCGATCGGCGTGTCGGTCGTGCCGACCAGCGTGTGGTCGTGCCACGGAATCGCGAACATCACGCGGCCGTCGCTCGTGTGCGGCACCATGATCGCGCTGTCGCCCGGCAGGAAGGTGCGGTCGAAGACCAGGTGGATGCCCTGGCTCGGCGCGATCAGCTTCGGCGCATCGGGCTCGGCGAGCTGGCGGACGCCGTCTGAAAACGGTCCCGTCGCGTTGATCACCGCCTGCGCCTTGATCTCGAACGACTCGCCGCTCTCGAGGTCGCGCGCCACGAGGCCATCGACAAAGCCGTCGGCGCCCTTCGTGATGCCGGTGACCTGCGTGTAGTTGAGCAGCGTGGCGCCCTGTTCGGCCGCGGTCTGGACCAGGTTGATGAGCAGTCGCGCGTCGTCGAACTGGCCGTCATAGTAGACGACACCGCCACGCAGGCCCTCGGGATTGATCGTCGGCAGGCGCTGCAGCGTCTCGTCGCGCGACAGGATCTCGGAGTGCCCGAAGCCGTACTTCCCGGCGAGGACGTTGTAGACCTTGAGGCCGAGGCCGTAGAACGGGGCCTCCCACCAGTCGTAGTTGGGCACCACGAAGGCGAGGTTGCTCACGAGGTGCGGCGCGTTCTGGCGCAGGATTCCGCGTTCCTTGAGGGCCTCCATCACCAGCGCGATGTTGCCCTGCTCGAGGTACCGCACGCCGCCGTGCACAAGCTTGGTGCTCCGGCTCGACGTGCCCTTGCCGAAGTCGTGCTGTTCGAGCAGCAGCACCTGGTAGCCGCGCGACGCCGCATCGACCGCGATGCCCACGCCAGTGGCCCCGCCGCCGACGACCGCGACGTCCCACACGCCGTTCGACGCGCGCAGGCGCGCCAGCATCTCTGCACGGGTCATGAGCGTTCCGTTGCGGGAATCCAGCCTTGCGATCGGCGCAACGCCTCCTGCCATCGTTCGCGCAGACGAGCCGCGTCTGCGGCGGGCATCCGCGGGTCGAACCGCTTGTCGATGCTCCACTGCCCAGAAATCTCGTCGACCGAACCCCAGAAGCCCACCGCGAGGCCCGCCAGGTAGGCCGCACCGAGCGCGGTGGTCTCGGTGACCGCCGGCCTGACCACCGCGACCCCGAGCACGTCGGCCTGGAACTGCAGCAGCGTGTCGTTGGTGGCCGCGCCGCCATCCACGCGCAGTTCGTCGAGCGCGATGCCGGCGTCGGCGTGCACCGCCTCCAGCAGGTCGGCCACCTGGTAGGCGATGCTCTCGAGCGCGGCGCGCGCGATGTGCGCAGCGGTCGTGCCGCGCGTGATGCCGACGATGGTGCCGCGGGCGTAGGCGTCCCAATGAGGCGCCCCGAGGCCCGCGAAGGCCGGGACCATGTAGACACCGCCATTGTCGTCGACGGAGTTGGCGAGGCCTTCGACATCCTTCGACTGCCTGATG
>JAEUQQ010000077.1 GCA_016789685.1 Acidobacteriota bacterium
GGTCGGCGAACCTCCACCGCACGCGCTCAGGACGGCACACGCCGAAAACACGACCGCAAGGCGGACGCGGGTCACAGGCAGGGTTGTCGCTCAGGGGGAAGCGCCAGGCACGGGCTCGACGCAGTGGCCGTCGTGTCTCTGCGCGCTGGGACGCGCAAAGCGGAAGCCCTGCAGAGGGGTGACATGCCCGAGGCGCCGCTCCGGCCCGCCATTATAGCGCGTGCGGTATCATCCGCGAGTGATGCTCCCGACCCGCCTGCACCGCGCGGCGCTCGTCGCCGCGGCCGCCACCGCCCTCTGTGTTGCCGCCGCACACCCGGCCCATGCGCAGGTGCGCGAGCGCCTGCCGCTGTTCGTCGTCGACGTGCAGGGCACGCTCCCGAAGTTTCCGACGCACGGTGGGTTTTCCGGTCCCCGCGGCCTGAGCGAAGACCAGTTGCCGGCCTGGGGCCCGGGGGTGAACGTCGGCGGGCAGGTGTACCTGGTGCGTAGCACGCGGGTGTCGTTCGGGGTCGGGGCGACCTACGTGTTTTCGCGGGGATCGAAATCGCCCGAAGCCGAAGAGGGCCAGAGCGTGGGCGTGGGCCCCGTGGTGGTCACCAAGTACCGCGGCCTGATGCCGCAGGTGTCGATCAACTTCGGCCACCGGCTGGGCTGGAGCTACATCAGCGGGGGCCTGGGCCAGTCGACGCTGACCATCAACCGCGATGACGCGCCCGAAGAGGTGGGCGCCGCCACGCGGACCATCAACTATGGCGGAGGGGCGAGGTGGTTCATGAAAGACCACCTCGCGTTCTCGATCGACCTGCGGTTTTTCGCGATGAACCCGGTCGAGGCCGGCATCGGCGCCTACGGCAACCCGCGCAAGACCATGATGATCTTCAGCACGGGCGTGTCCTTCCAGTAGCCCTTCGACTCGCTACGCTCGCTCCCGTCGACTCGCTACGCTCGCTCAGGGCAGGCCCGTCGACTCGCTGCGCTCGCTCGGGGTCAGCTGTTGCGGGCGTTGCGCCATTCTTCGAAGAGGCGCGGCACGTTGCGGGTCAGTGAAGCGAGTTGCGGCTCCCAGCCCAGTGCACGGGCACGTGGGCAGCGCACGACCTGGTCGAGCGCCAGCGCGTCGGCGTAGAGCCCGAGCTTCTTCCGCGCCTCGGGCAGCGGCACCATGCGCACGTCGGGACGTTGTGGGCTGTGGGCCGCGAAGGCCTCGGCGATCTCGTTGACCGTCTCGTCGTTTTCGTCGACGCCGTGGAAGATACCCGCGGCGGTCGGCTCCGCGAGCACCCGCACGTACAGGTCGGCGAGGTCGCGGTCGTAGACGAGCGGCCAGCGGTTCTCGCCCGGCCCGATGACGCGCATCAGGCCATTTTCGGCGTCCTTGATCATGTCGGCGACGATGCCGCGCCCGCTGCCGAACACCACGCCGGGCCGGATGACCGCGGCGCGTACCCCCTGCGCCGCTAGGGCCAGCACCGCCTGTTCGCGGGCGACGCGGTAGGCGACGAGCGGAATCGGGTTCGTCGCCGCGTCTTCGCCGGCCGGCTCGCGCGTCGGCCCGAGGACCCACACGCCGCTCGTGTAGACCAGCACCGCGCGGGCGTCGGCCGCCAGCGCGCCGAGCGTCTCGACCGCCGACGCGTCGGCCAGCTGGCCTTCGTCGGAACTGTCGCCCGCCGCGTGCACGTAGGCCTCGAACCCCGCCGCCAGGTCGCGGTACGAGGCAGGGTCAGCCAGCGTGCCGACGAACGCCGCCACCTGGCGGGCCTGGAGGCGTTCGGCGGCGCCGGGATTGCGCACCAGGGCAGTCACGTCGTGCCCGGCGCGCAGCAGGGCGTCGAGCACGGCCGATCCGATGTACCCCGTGCCTCCGGTCAGGAACACTCGCATGCGATCACATCTCCCAGAGCTTCACCCGGTCGAAGCACGAGATGTTGCCATCTTCGCTCACCTTCAGGACCGGGCCGAAACGGCTTGCCGCCAACGCCGCCGTGGAACGTGCGCCCTCGGCGGCCTGTGTGCCGCTGAGTTCAGTCGCGGGGTGCCTGAGAATGGCCCCGACGGCCATCAGCCGCCCCTCGCGGTCGGTCACCGTGGCGCCATCCATGCTCGCCAGCGCGACCAGCACGCTTTCGTCGATGTCGATGACGGAGCGTGCCGTGAGCAGGTACATGAAGTCGCGTCGTGAGACCGCCCCCGTGGCGTCGCGCGACGGGTTGGTCCGCAATACGTCGGCGGGGGCCACCAGTTCCGCAATCGCGTTGATCGGGTTGCGCAGCACCACGAACAACGCGCCCTGGCGGGCATCCGACAGGTCGAGGGCGGTCTGGAACAGGCGTTGGGCGACCTTCGGATTCCCCACGGCCCGCTGCCACTGGGCGTACTTGGCCGCCAGGTCGAGAAGGTGCCAGGTGGCGCTGCGGAACGAGAAGACCTGCGTGCCCTCGGCAAACACCTTGATCTCGTGCGTCGGGCTCAGGACGATGCAGACGCGCGACGACCCCAACGTGGCGAGGGCATGCGCGTGGAAGGCCTGCGCGCAGGGTACCTCGAGTTCGCGGCCGCCGCTGGCCTGCCGCGCCCAGTGCGCGATGTCGACGATGTCGAGGATGTGCCCGTGCTGGTTCATCAGGTACACGGTGCGCAGGCCATCGCAGAGGCGGTAGAAGCTCTTGACGCCCGACAACGCCGCCGAGTACTGCACGGGCTGCTGGGGAATGCGCCGCTCGCTCGTCGAGTCGCCCTTGGGATCGACGATCAGCACGCCCGATGAAATCGCGCGGTTCTCGTAGCTCGACAACGCCGCGACGCGCAGCACGTCGATGGCGTTGGCGATCTGGTCGGCATGCCGCTGCGGCTCGCCGGGCTCGTACTCGCGCTGGTCGAGGAAGGCCCCGATGTAGCGATCGTCGATCACGCCCTGGAACAGGTCATTGTGCTCGGCCATCTGGCGTGGATCGAACAGGGCCGAGTAGCGGGCCTCGAGCACGCCGCCGATGGCACGGGCCAGGCGCGCTTCGTGCTGCGAGAATGGCCGTTCGGGGGGCGTCCGCAGCACGTGGCGCGTGCCGAACCACCTGAGGGCCAGGGCGCACGGGTCGTCGGTCGCTTCGAACGACAGCCGGCCGACCGACGACATCGACGGCGTCGCCGACGTTTCGAGCGTGGCTCGCGACAGGTATCGGCGAAGAGCCGCCTGCAGCAACCGGTCGTACATGGCGCTCACGGCGAACGCGGGTGGCAGCGATGCTGGCATGAGAAAGCGCGGGATGCCCGGCCCGCCTATGATAATGCACGGCGCTCGCCACACTGCGCGCCGGCGCGTGCGATGTCGGCACGCCGTTTGCCGGATCGGCACGCCTGTGGCACACTACCGCGGGAGTTTGCTTGAGCAAAGACGATCTGATTGACGTTCAGGGCACTGTCGTCGCCGTGCACAGTGGTGGGTTGTATCGCGTGCAGTGTGATTCTGGCCAGGAAGTGCTCGCCCAGTTGAGCGGCCGCATGCGCCGCTTCCGCATCAAGGTCGTGCCCGGCGATCGCGTCACCGTGGGCGTCTCGCCGTACGATCCCGTGCGCGGCATCATCACCTTCCGGGCACGCTGACCCGGATGGCTCGCGCCGAATCCTCCACTCGCGCCGCCGCCTCGTCGTCGCGTTGCGGGAGCCGTGTAGCCCAGTTGCCCCAGTCAACAGACGACCGATGATCGATCCCACTGACCCGTTCCGCCCACCGCCGCCCCCGGCACCTCGCCAGGCCGCTCCCGAGCCCGCGCCGTTGACGGCCGCGCTCGCGCGGTTCTACGCGTGCCGCTGGCACAAGGTCGAGGGCGCCGAGGGCCCGGCCCACTGCACGCAGTCAGATGTGCGGTCGATGGCCGGCCTGGCGGGATTCAGCGCCGAGTCCTGGTGCCCCGACTGCGAATACTTCAAGGTCAGGCGCGGCTCGAAAAAGCCCGAAACCTTCTCGTAGCCTCCGCGACCGCCCGCCAGCGGGACGCAGCGGCTAGGTCTCGTCGGCGAATTCCTTGGCCAGTTCGATCCACTCGCCATCGGGCGCGAGCTGCTGGTAGGCGCGCCAGTGCGGGCGCGCGCCCTGCGCCCGTCCGAGCTTCTCGAGCGTCACGGCCAGGTAGAAGTGCGCGTCGGCGTGCTGGGGACGCAGCCGCAACGCCTCGCCGTAGCTCGCGGCCGCGTCCTCGTACCGGCCGCGATCGTGTGCGATGTTCCCCAGGTTGAAGTGCGCCTCGTAGCACTCCGGATCCACGATGGCCGCCTGGAAATACAGGGCGTGTGCCTCGGCGAACTGGTCGCGCAGGTAGTGCAGGTTCCCCAGGTTGATCATCGCCGGCACGAGATCCGGATCCATGTCGAGCGCCGCGCGATAGGCGCTCATCGCCGCGGCGATGTCGGCCGATGGCCCGACATCCATCGTCGTCGCCTCGAGGAACTTCGCCTCGGCGGGCGAACGCATCGCGACGACCGTCGCCGGCTCGAACAGCGGCCGCGCCGCC
>JAEUQQ010000082.1 GCA_016789685.1 Acidobacteriota bacterium
CAGCAGGCCGCCATCGAACAGCGCCTCGCCAGGGTGCAGGGATTCGAGTCGACCAAGGCAAGCATCCGTTACCCCTTCGACTACGCGCGCGTGATCAACCTCGGTCGCCGCGACCTGATCGCCGGACGCAATCCCGAAGACAACACCGTCAACGCCTACTTCGACTTCGCCGCCGAGATCCGGAACTCGCACACGCTGCTCACGGCCATCGAAGGCGGGAAGGATCCGCTGCTGCGCATCAAGGGCGAGCACGCCCGGCACTATGCCTTTGCCGAGGCCGGCGAGATCATGCCCTATCGCGTGTTCGTGCCATCGAAGTACGACGGCAAGGCGGCATTGCCGCTCGTCGTCGTCCTGCACGGCGGCGGGGCCGACCAGGACACCTACTTCAAGCTGCGCGGACCGACGCTCACCAACGAGGCCGAAAAACACGGCTTCATCATCGTCACCCCGCTGGGGTACCGGCCGACGGGAGGCTGGGGACGTTCGGCGACGCCGGGCGCCGCACCAAGTGCCCCGCCGGATCCAGCCAGGGCAAAGACCGCCGAACTGAGCGAGAAGGACGCCTTCAACGTGATCGAACTGGTCTCGATGGAGTACGGCGTCGATCGGTCGCGGACCTACCTGATGGGCAACTCGATGGGCGGCGGCGGCACGTGGCACCTCGGGGCCAAGTACCCGGAGCGCTGGGCCGCGATCGCACCGTGCGCGGCGACCACCGTGGGCGAGGGCTTCCCGATCGAGAAGCTGAAGAACATGCCCCTGCTCTACACCGTCGGCGAGAAGGACAACGTCGAACGCTCGCGCGAGATGGTGCGCTGGGCCGCGGCGCACGGCCTCGAGATCCCGATCAACGAGATCAAGGACGGTACGCACGACATGTCGATCTGGATCAACCTGCCCAACATCTTCAACTTCTTCGAGAAGCACGTGAAGAAGTAGGCACTGCGGCTCCCCGCGCACCGGCACCACGCGAGTGTGGTGCCGACGCGCGAGGGCGCAGCAGCAGGCCGGGGTGCGCCCGGCCCGTCATCGTGCAGGTGTTCTACTTCGCGCCGCTCACCGAGACCGACACCGTGCCCGCCTGCTCGGCCGCGGCCTTGCTGAACGTCGCGGTCTGGCGGATGTCTTCGGACGAGGCCCCGACCTTGACGGTGTAGGTGCCCGCCTCAACGGCCCACGACGATGACGCCTCGTCGAACGACGCCAGATCGCGCGCCGCGAGCGCGAATGACAGCGTCTGCGACTCGCCAGGCGCGAGCGTCCTGGTCTTCGCGAACCCCTTCAACTCGACGGCCGGCTTGGGCATGGAGGTGCCGGGAGCCGACACGTAGAGCTGCACGACCTCGCGCCCGGCGACCTTCCCGGTGTTGGTGATCGTGACCGACGCCGTGAACGAGGGCCCGAACTCCGCCGCGCTGAGCGTCAGGTCCTTGTAGCCGAACGTCGTGTACGACAGGCCGAAGCCGAACGGGTACGACGTCTTCACGCCCCTGGTCGCATAGTGCCGGTAGCCGACCCAGATGTCGTCGTCGTACGAGATCTCGGCCGCGCGATCGACCATCGCGAACAGGCCCTTGGCCTGCGGATCGGGCCCCTGCAGTGTCTTGCCCGGGAAGTTGGCCGACGAGGGCACGTCGTCCCACGAGATCGGGAACGTGGTGGCGAGCTTGCCCGACGGCGCCACCTTGCCCGTGATGACGTCGGCGATGGCGTGCCCGGATTCCTGCCCGGGCTGCCACGCGAGCAGGATGGCATCTGGGATGTCGCGCCAGCTGGCGGTCTCGATCACGCCGCCGATGTTGAGCACGACCAGCACCTTCTTGCGCTGGGCCCGGAAGGCGGTCGTGACGTCGCGGATGAGCGCCTTCTCGTTCGGCAGCAGTTCGAAGTCGCCGTCACGCTTGCGGTCGATGAACTCCCCGGACAGGCGGCCGATGGTCACCACGGCGATGTCTGACGCCCGGGCGAGCCTGGCGAACTCGGCGGCCGACACGGCCATCTCGGGCAGCGGCGGCGCGGGCATGAAGGGCTGCGTCGGCGCCTGCTTCGCCTTCTCTGCGGCGATGAACGCCTTGTAGTCGCCCGCGAGCTTCGCGTCGATCGCCAGTCCGGCGGCCTCGAGGCCCTCGACCAGCGACACCGTGTAGGCCTCGTTGACGTCGCCGCTGCCGGTGCCGCCGGTGATCATCGCGTACGACGTGTTGCCGAACAGGGCGAGCGTCTTGACCGCCGGGGCGAGGGGCAGCGTGGCGCGGTTGCGCAGCAGCACCATGCCCTGCGCCGCGGCATCGCGTCCGACCTTCGCATGCGCCGCCAGGTCTGGCGTGTCGGTGCGCGCGACCTTCTTGAACGTCGGGCTGCGCAGGATGAGTGCGAGCACACGCTCGACGTTGCGGTCGAGAATCTCCGGCTTCAGGGCTCCCGAGGCGAGCGCCGCGAGCAGGGCCTTCTGCTGCACGCCCGTGCCCGGCATCAACAGGTCGTTGCCGGCGTTCATCTGCGCCACGGCGTCCTTGCCGCCGAACCAGTCGGTCATCACCACGCCGTCAAACGTCCAGTCGTCGCGCAGCACGCCCGTGAGCAGCGCGTGGTTCTCTGACGCGTAGGTGCCGTTGACCTTGTTGTATGACGACATGACCGTCCACGGCTTCGCGTCGCGCACGAGGATCTCGAACCCGCGCAGGTAGATTTCACGCAGGGCACGCTGCGACACCTTGACGTCGATCGTGTTGCGGTTCCACTCGTGGTCGTTGGCCGCGTAGTGCTTGGCCGACGTCCCGACGCCCTCGGCCTGCACGCCCCTGATCATCGCGGCGGCGAGCGTGCCCGACACGAACGGGTCTTCGGAGTAGTACTCGAAGTTGCGCCCGCCGAGCGGGTTGCGGTGCGTATTGAGCGCGGGTCCGAGCAGGACGTCGACGCCGTACTCGCGCGACTCGGCGCCCATCGCGCGGCCGACACGCTCGAGCAGTTCCGGATCCCACGACGAGGCCAGCAACGTCTCGATCGGGAATGCGGTGCAGTAGTAGGTGCGCGTCGCGCCCTCGCGCTTCGGCTGGATGCGCAGGCCCGCGGGGCCGTCGGCGAGCACGATCGACGGGATGCCCAGGCGCGGGATCGGGAACGTCGTCCCGGCAGCCCCGGGCACGCCCTTGATCGTCTGCCCGACGACGGGGCCCTGCATCTCTGGACCGAGGGCAAGGCCGGGGATGTCCATGCCGGTCCCGAGTACCAGGCTGACCTTCTCGTCGTTCGTCATCGCGGCGATGACGTCCTTCGTGGGGCTGGTACCCAGTTGCGGCGGCGGAGGCGCCGAGCAGGCTGTCGCAGCCAGGAGTGCAGACAACGCGAGCGGGAGGTACGGTCGAATCATGGCGGTGGTCCTCGTGGGTCGTGCGGGTCGTTCGGGTGGAGAAACGGCCTGGTGGCGGGGTGCGGCCACGGGCCGGTGACGCGAGCCTACCGTACCTGCAGAGGCCCGGGCATTCGGTCGCGCGTCATGACCACAGGCCGTCATTGCCGTGCCTGCTGCGCGAGCGCCTTCAGATCGTGACCCGTCCGATCACCGGGCGCTACCTGGATGAGTCGTTCGGCCAGCGGCACGGCGTCGCGGGGCCGGCCGTGCTTGAGATAGTGATCCGCGAGCGCCAGGAGGAAGTCGGGACTTGCCGGCTCGATCGCGAGCGCTCCCGACAACGACTGCTCGGCTTCGTCGTATCGTGCGAGCTGCTGCAGCAGCAGGCCGAGGTTGTAGCGCGCCCGCGCGTGCCGCGGATCGGCCGCCGTCGCTCTCTGCAGGAACGTCACGCCCTCGACCGGCTTGCCAAGTTCGGCCAGCAGCAGTCCCAGCGAATATGCGGCGTCGGCGTTCTGCGGATAGGCGGTCACGACCTCGCGCAGCAACTGCTCGGCCTCGGGATTTCGCCCCTGGGCGCTGAGCAGCACCGCGAGGTTGATCTTCGCCGGGAAGAACAGGTCATCGACCTTCAAGGCCATGCGGTAGTAGGTCTCGGCCTTCGACACGTCTCCACGCGCGCGCCAGAGGTTGCCGAGGTTGATGCCCGCCGACGAGAAGTCGAGCGAGTACGCCATCGCCTCCTCGTACTCCGTGAAGCCGCGCTCGCGCGCTTCCACCTGGTAAGGCTTCAGCATCGCCGCGGGCACGTCGGCCAGCGCCGACGCCGCGTCGAGCCGCACGGCTTTCACGGGATCCGACAGCAACCCTGCCAGCAAGCGCGCGCGTTCGGGCGCCGGCCGGGTGGCGAGGGTCGTCACGGCCACGTGACGGATCTGCGGATCCTCGTCGACGAGCGCGCGCTGCAGCGCGCCATCGACGGCCGCGCCGCCGTATCGCGCGAGCAGCGACAGCGCGGTGGCGCGCACGATCGCGGGCTGCAGCGGGCTGTCGACGACGCGGAGCAGGTCGGCGTCGGCGCCGGGGGTCCCGGTGCGGGCCGCCGCGAACACCCCGCCGACGCTGGGCCGGCGCGCGAGGCCGTACCAGCGGCGGTACGCGTCAGTCGACCACGCGAGCGGCTTGTCGGCGTGGCAGCCCGACTGCGTGCATGCGTTCGGGGTGCCCAACTCGCCGCTGAGATCGGGACGTGGGATCCGGAACCCGTGATCCGCGCGCGCGTCGTTGCCCATGTAGACCTTCTCGGGCATGTGGCACGCCACGCAGCTCGCGCCCGCAGACGGCTTCCCGTCGACGACGAGCTTGTGGAAGTGGTGCGACGGCGTGTCGAAGGCGTCCTTCTGGTGACACTGCAGGCACAGGTCGTTGCCCTGGCGCAGCAGCTTCACGCTGTGGCTGTCGTGGCAGTCGCTGCACTTCACGCCGCGCGCGTACATCTTGCTCTGCAGGAACGACGCGTAGATGTAGACCTCGTCCTGCTGCTGCCCGTCGGGGTGGTACAGGTTCTCTTCGAGCAGCGCCGGCAGCGCATGATCGAGCAGCCGGCGGCCGGTGTGATCGTAGTCGCCGAGTTCTGCGCGGCGCGAGTGGCACGGGGCACACAGCTCGACGAGTTGCGTCGAGGTGAGGGCCGCGGTCGGCTGCACGAGGCCCTGGTGCGCTACGACCGGCCGCGCCATCGCCGGCAGGTTCGCCCACGCGACGTGGCGCGATCCGGGGCCGTGACACGCTTCGCATCCGACGCTGACCTCCGACCACGTCGTCTTGTACGTGTCCGACGCCGGGTCGTAGCCCTTCTGCAGGTTGGTGGAGTGGCACTCGGCGCACATGCCGTTCCAGTTCTGGGCGTTGCGCGTCCAGTGCAACCAGTCGGCCGGCGGGATGTCCTGGTCGGGATAGAGCGAGAACCACCGCCCCTTCACCGAATCCCACGCGATCGTCAACGCCTGCATGCGGCCGCCGGGGAAGGGCACCAGGTACTGCTGCAGCGGTGTCAGGCCGAACGTGTGCGTGACCTCGAACTCGCCGATCTTGCCATCGGGCCCCTGCGTCGACACGTAGAACCTGCCGTCGCGCCTGTAGAAACGTGACGTGATCCCGCGGCTGGTGAACGTGACATCGCTGAAGTCGCCGAGCACCGTCGCGTCGGTCGCCACGTCCATGGCGCGCTCGTGGTGCGAGCCTTTCCACCTGGCGTACGCCGACTCGTGGCACGACTTGCACGAGGCACTGCCGGTGAACGTCGGGGTGAGCGACGCGATGTCGGGGCTGCCGCCCTTCCCGGGACGCAGCAGCGACAGCGGCACCGCGACCACGATCGCCGCAAGCGCGATGAGGCCCGCCCGTTCCCAGTGCGCGCGGGTGTCAGCCACGGCACCTCGTGCGCGCCATCGACGGCACGAACGTCGACGTGTTCACGACGTCACCTGCGAGGCGTCGAAGGCCTGCCGCGTCTGCCGGCGCGACAGGTCGATCTTGACGAGGCCGTTCTCGAGCCTGATGGCGTAGGTGTCGAGCGGGCGCGGCGCCGGCGCAGCGAGCACGGCGCCGGTGATGTCGAACTGCGACGCGTGGCACGGGCACACGAAGCGGTGCTGCGCGGCGTCCCACGGCACCGTGCACCCGAGGTGCGTGCACTCGCGGTGCAGCGCCAGGAACCCTCCGTCCTCGAGGCGCACGAGATAGAACCTGCCGTCGGGGAACGCCGTCACCGAACCCGCGTCGAAGCCGTCCACCGGCCCCGCGACGAACAGCGCCGGGGCGCTCGCGTCGGCACGACGCGGACGCAGGAACGACGCGGCGATCCATC
The DNA here is from genome assembly GCA_016789685.1 of Acidobacteriota bacterium. GTDB lineage: Bacteria > Acidobacteriota > Vicinamibacteria > Vicinamibacterales > JAFNAJ01 > JAEUQQ01. Next base: position 6,228 of record JAEUQQ010000082.1, read on the forward strand.
CGGCCTGGCCCGTCGCGATGGCGACGAGACCGATCCACAGCGTGCGCAGCGATCGGCGGCGATCGGGTTCCACTAGTGACCTCCCTGCCACGGCCACGCGAGCGCCATGCCTGGCCCGCGGAACCACACGCCGACCATCGTGACGACGACGAACGCCGTGAAGAGGAACACGACAACCGCCTGCACGGTCTCGTTCGGCGTGAGACCGTGCCTGCGCCGCACGAAGCGCGCGAGTGCGACGAGCACGCCCGCGATGATCCCCAGGGGCACGATGCCCCTGGCCACGAACCCGGTCGTACCTGAGAACGACGGCAGACGCGACGACAGCGCCGCGTCTGGCACGATGAAGACGACCGTCCACGACGCTGCGATGATGGCCGCCAACAGCGCCGCCTGCCTTGCGCGGGGCGACAGGAACCATGCGCCGGCTGGCTCGTCATCCGAGGTGATGTATGGCAACAGCACCAGGGCGAGCAATGCGACGGCCGGCACGATCACGACCGCCGCGATGGGGTGCAGGTGCACGAGCAGTTCCTGCAGGCCCATGAAATACCAGGGCGCCTTCGCCGGGTTCGGGCTCATGCCGGGGTTGGCGCGATCGCCGAGCGGCGCGCCGAACGCGGCCGCCAGCACGACGACGACGGCAGTAATCACGAGCGCCAGCATGGCCTCGCGCACGAGCAGGTGCGGCAGGAACATCACCTTCTCGTCGTCCACCGGCTCACCGTCGCGTGGAGGCGGGACGATGACGCCCCCGGCCTTCCGCACCCGCCAGAAGTGGAACGCGAGGGCAAAGACCAGGATCGCCGGCACGATCGAGGTGTGCAGCGTATAAAAGACGACGAGGGTGCGCGGCCCGATGTCGGTGCCGGCGCGCGCGACGCGCTGCAGCGACTCGCCGGCAAGGGGCACGTAGGCGAGCATGCCCGTCGAGATCGTCACGGCCCAGTACGAGAGCTGGTCCCACGGGAGCAGGTAGCCCGTGAACGCCGACACCAGGACGAGCAGCAGCAGGAAGACGCCCACCACCCAGTTGAACTGGCGCGGGCCGTGGTAGCCGCCGGTGAGGAAGACGCGCGCTGCGTGCGCGACCATGACGAGCACCAGGAGGTTCGCACTCCAGTGGTGCATGCCGCGCACGAGCGTGCCGAACATCACGTCGCGCTCGATCCCGACCACCGACTCGTAGGCGGTGCCAGGCACCGGCTGGTAGCCGAGCGTCAGCAGCAGGCCCGTCAGGCCCAGCAACGAGAGCAGCACGAGCGATGCCCCGCCGAGGCCGAACGTGTGCGTGAAGCGGATCGCGCGCGCCGGCACCTTCACCGGGCGGAGGTGCAACAGCAGCGTGTGCACCGTCACGAACGCGCGATCGCGGTCGCTCTGCGGAACGATGGGACCGCGCAACACGGCCGAGTCCCAGATGCGCCTGACGAGCGACGGAGGGCGCGGCGCCGAGGCCACCTCGGGCTTGGCAGCGGCCCTCGTCGGCGTCTTCTTCACGTGGGGCATTGTCTTCGAAGTCAGCCGTCGCGCTCCAGCTGGATCGTGCGTTCGGCTACTGGCCGCCGCCCGGCGCGGGACGTGCGGCCGCCATGTCGAACACCCTGAAGGTTGGATCGTAGCGTCCTTCGAGTACCGCCTCGAGGTATCGCCCGCAGTTGCGCAGGAACTGCTGGCTGCCCGCGGCGGCCCGCTTGATCTGCGGCAGCGCGGCACGCGACTGCTCGCCGAGGAACGTCAGCGCGTTGATCGCCTGCAGCTTCACGGGCATCGGCTCGGTGCCGTCGAGCAGGCCCGCGAGCACCTGGATCGCCTCGGGCGAGGGGGCGATGGTTGCCAGCGCCTCGGCCGCCACCACGCGGTTCTGCATCACGACATCGCTCCGCATGGCCGACTCGAGCGCCTGCCGGGCCGGTGCGGCCGCGGCGCCCAGCATCAGCAACCCCTGCAGTGCCCAGTGCCTGACCAGCGGGTGCGGATCGGCGGCGAGTGCCCGGAACTCGGTGGCGTATCGTGGCTCGCGGGCGCACGCCTTCGAGGCGAGCGACATCAGCCGCGCCAGGGGATAGGCGCCCGCGTCGCGGCTCGCGACGAAGCCCTCCGCGGGCATGCCCTCGGGGATGAACCCGTTGTCGACGATGGCGAGCATGTGCGCGTCGAGTGCCTTCCGCATCTCGGCAAGGCGCGCCGCGTGGACCTGCACGCCGACCAGGTTCTGCACCGAGCCGGGGTCAGCCTGCACATCGTACAGCTCCTCGTGCGGGCGCGTGCCGGTGAAGAAGCGCGACTGCACCTCGGTGAGCCTGCCCGCGCGGAACTCGCGCTCCCAGCTCTGGTAGCCCTTCGCCTGCCACTCGAACGCCCCGTGCTGGAAGACGCGATGGGGCGTGTAGTTGCGGACGTAGTGGTAGCGTCCGTCGGTCACTGCCCGGACGAAGTCGTAGCGCTCGTCCATGCGGTTCCGCATGCCGAACGCGTACGGGCCGCGAGGCGCGGCCTGCGCACCGAGGAACGCCGCACCCTGCATGTGTGCGGGCACCTTCGTCCCGCTGAGTGACAGCAGCGTCGGCGCAAGGTCGATGAGGCTCACCGGCCCGTTGACCACCGTCCCCATCGCCGCCGGCGCGAGGTGCTGCCATTTCTGCGGTAACGCGACGACGAGCGCGACGCGCAGCCCATCGTCGTAGCAGTAGCGCTTCGAACGCGGCAGCACGCCACCGTTGTCGGAGTAGTAGAAGACGATCGTGTCATCGGCGAGGCCGGCGTCGTCGAGTTCCTTCAGCTTCGCGCCGATCTGTGCGTCCATGCGCGTGATCGCCTGGTAGTAGCGCGCACGCTCGTCGCGGATGTCGGCCGTGTCGGGCAGGTAGGCCGGCACGCGGACGTTCTCGGGTGTGACGCGGGGATTGCGCGGCGCGTCCGCACCAGCGGCGGCCCCGGGCGGAAACGCCAGCGACGCACCCCCGCCCGCCGCTCGCCCGGGTGCCGGGAGGATCGACGTCTCGTGCGAGCTCTCGTGGTTGAAGATCGCGAAGAACGGCCTTCCGGGTGGGCGGTTCTTCCAGTGCGCCTTCGGGCTGCTCTCGTCGAAGATGGCGTTGGCGTCGGCGCTGCAATTCCAGTCGGTCTTCGCGTTGTTGGTGCAGTAGTACCCGGCCTCGCGCAGATACTCGGGATACGTCCGGATGGCCGCGGGCAGCTGGGCGTTGGCCCGCATGTGGTTCGCGGGCGCGCAGCTCTCTGGGTAAACCCCCGTGAGGATGCCGAACCGCGAGGGCGCGCACACCGGCGCCGCGCTGAATGCGTGGCGGTACAGCAGCCCGCGCTTCGCCAGCGCGTCGATGTTGGGCGTGTGTGCGAGCGCATCGCCGTAGCAGCCGAGGAACGGGTTGTTGTCTTCGCTCACCAGCCACAGGATGTTCGGCTTCGCCGCCTGCGCGTCGAGTATGCCACTGCCGAACGCCGACGCGGCCATCGTCATCATCGCCGCGTGCAGCACGTCACGCCGTGTCGGTTCGACCATGAAGTCCTCGCTGCGCGCGGCCCTTGGGCCCGCGTTCGTGCGAAGGGTACGGCGCCAGCCCCCCCCGGTCGTGACGGCCGAGGGGCCCTGCGCGCGATGGGGCTCGATCTAGTACGGCTTCTCGCCCGGCTTCTTGATCAGGACGCTGGGAAACGGCGCAGCCTTCTCGGCCCCCGGCACCGGCGTGCGCTTGTTGACGAGGAAGAAGGTGTCGGGGAACAACGGGATGTTGCGGCCGTTGGTCTCGTCGAGCAGCTGGAACATCCGCGCGCTCATCTTCTTCGCGATGTCGGCGAACTCCGGCCTGTACGCCAGGTTGTTGGTCTCGAGCGGGTCGGCCTTCAGGTCGAACAGCTCGTCGATGTCCCAGATGCCGTAGTACCTGATGAACTTGTACTGGTCACCGCGCAGCGAGAACACGGTGGGTGTCTGCGGATAGTTGCGTTCCCAGTAGTACTCATACAGGAACTCCGTGCGCCACGGCACGTCCTTGCCCTGCGCCAGCGGCACCATGTCGCCGCCGAGCATGTAGGCCGGAGGCTGCAGGCCGGCCGCGTGGAGGATCGTCGGCGCGATGTCGAGGTTCGCGACGACCTGCTCGACCTTCTGCCCGCCCCTGATCAGGTCCGGAAGCTGCATGATCATCGGCACGCGCATCGATTCCTCGTAGGCGGTCCGCTTGTCGATGAGGCCGTGCTCGCCGAACGCGAAGCCGTTGTCGCCCATGTAGATCACGAGCGTCGAATCGAGGAGCCCCTCTGCCTTCAGGTAGTCGAGCACGCCGCCGATGCTGTCATCGACCCCCCGCAGCGTCTCGGCGTACTGCTGGAAGTACTGGGCGATGTCGAGTTCCGTGTTGTACGGGTAGTCGACGCCGTGCCACGAGTTGCGCTGGTCGCGCACCCAGCGCGGACGCTGCGCCTCGACCTCGGGCGCGAAGAACTGGTTCGCCGGCGGCTGCAGCCGGGGCATCGCGAGCGTGCCCTTGTGGCGCTCGGCGGGCACGAAGTCCTGGTGCACGCCCTTGTGCGACAGGTACACGAAGAACGGCTTCGACCTGTCGCGCCCCTTCAGCCACTGCAGTGCGTAATCGGTCAACTCGTCGCTGATATAGCCCTTCTGCGGCACCTTCTGGCCGTCGATGTTCAGGCCCTCTGGCGTCGGCAGGTACGTCCCCTGCCCGCGGAAGCTCACCCATCGATCGAATCCCGGCTGGCGGCCGCCATCGTCGTTGCCCATGTGCCACTTGCCGAAGAAGCCGGTCTGGTACCCGGCGGCCTGCAGGTACTGTGGGAAGTAGACCGTCCCCGCCGGCACCGGCGTGTTGTTGTCGACGACATGGTGCTGGTGCGCGTAGAGGCCGGTGAGGATGGTCGCCCGGCTCGGCGAGCACAGCGCCGTCGTCACGAACGCGTTGCGGAGGTGGACGCCCGCGTTCGCGATGCG
>JAEUQQ010000116.1 GCA_016789685.1 Acidobacteriota bacterium
AGCATCGACGGAGTGTTCGGCGTGGTTGAGCCGCCCCGCGAGGAACGCTGGCAGCTCGCCCATGCGGCCGTCGCGCGCGAATCGTTCGACGTCCGAGTAGAGGTCCTCGACAATCAGCCGGCAGCCGAGGCGCTCGCCGAAGAACGTGACGTTGCCGCCGATGACCGGGCCGAGATCGAGCAGCGTCGGGTGGTCGCGATGCCCCAGCAGGCCCAGCAGCTTCGGCAGCACCTTCGACGGCACACGACGCCCCGCCGGCTCGACGCGGGAGTCGGGGGTCGCCTGGACGGGCGCCGGTCCCGACTTGCGGAACAGGCGCCCGACCAGGCCCGATGACGAACGGTCGTCGGTCACGCGGCCTCCGGGGCAACGAGCACGGAGAGCTCTCCGCTACGCCTTGGGTCCGGCCGCCGGGGCGGGTGCCGCCGGCGAGGCCGGCGCGGACGTCGCCGGCGCCAGGGGCCCGGCCGCCGGGGCGGCAGGCTTCGGAGCCGACACCTGGGCGCCCGCGGCACCGGCCACCGCGGGCGCGCCAGCTCCAGCGCCCTTGGTTCCGGCCTTCTGCATGTCGATGCTCCCGCGGAAGTGCGCGCCCTCGGCAATCGCCACGCGCGGCGCCACGATGTCGCCCTCGACCGACCCGTTCTCGCGGATGTCGATCTTCTCCGAGGCGGTCATGTTGCCAATCACTTCACCCTGGACGATCACCTGCTTGGCGAAGATCTGGGCCTGGATCCGGCCGTTGGCGCCAATCGTCAGCACGTTCTGCCGCAACTCGATCTTGCCCTCGACCTGCCCCTCGATGATGAGGTCTTCGCTGCCGCTCAGTTCACCCTTGATGACGATCGACTTGCCGATGCTGCCGCTGTTCACCGTTTCCCTCTCGTTCTGCGCGGGTCGCGCACTCACTGGCCCACGGTCCGCGGGCACACTAGGCATATTCGGCGCGGCGGCCTCGGGGGTCGCTGGCGCAGGCACAGCGGGTCGGACGCCTTCATCGCGTTTCCACATGTGTTCGATTCTCCGGTCGTGCAACACGTGCAGGGCGAATCCGCAGCGCTGGGTGGGCTGGAAGCACGTCGAGTATAAGCATGCCCATCGCGCGATGTCGAGCCTCGAACGAGGCTCGCCGGTCCCGGTGCACGTCGCGCCGGATCTTGTACCATCACGGGGCCCACGCAGCGAGCCCAGACGATGCCCATCTATCTCGACTACAACGCGACCACCCCGCCGCTCCCCGATGTGATCGACATCGTCACGCGGACGATGCGCGACTCGTGGGGCAACGCGTCGTCCATCCACGCACGTGGACAACACGCCAAGCAGATTCTCGACGCGGCCCGGCAGGCCGTCGCGGCGCTGCTGGCCTGCGCGCCGGTGGAAGTGGTCTTCACGAGCGGCGGTACCGAAGCCGATGGCCTCGCCGTCCGGGGCACCCTCGACGCGCTCGCTGCCTCCGGGCGCCGCCACGTCGTCACGACCGCGATCGAGCACGAGGCCGTCCTTCAGACGGTCCGCGCGCTCGGCAAGCGCGGCGTCCCACACACGATTGTGCCCGTCGACTCCCAGGGTCGCGTCAACCCCGCCGACGTGACCGACGCGCTGCGCGACGACACGGCGCTCGTCTCGGTCATGCTTGCCAACAACGAGATCGGCACGCTGCAGCCCATCGCCGAGATCGCCGCGGCGGCGCACGCCCGCGGCGCACTCGTGCATACCGACGCCGTGCAGGCGGCTGGCAAGGTCGCGCTCGACGTCCGCGCGCTCGGCGTCGATCTGCTGTCGATCTCGGCACACAAGTTCGGGGGCCCCACCGGCGTGGGCGCCCTCTACGTCAGGCGCGGCACCCCGATGCACGCCCAGCAGACCGGCGGCCGGCAGGAACGCAGCCGTCGCGCGGGCACCGAGGACGTCGCTGGCCTCGCCGGTCTCGGCGTCGCGGCCGAACACGCTCGCGTGGCCGCCCTCGACACCACGCACGTCCGCGCGCTGCGCGATGCCCTCGAACTCGGCATCCTCACGCGAGTCGTCGGGACGCATGTCAATGGGGCCGGCGGGGCCCGGGTCGCCAACACGGCCAACATCGGGTTTGCGGGCGTGGACGCCGAGGCGCTGCTCATCGCCCTCGACCTCGAGGGCATTGCCGTCTCGACGGGCGCCGCGTGTTCGTCAGGTACGCTCGAACCCTCGCACGTCCTGCGTGCCATGGGCCTGGCGGCGCACGACACGCAGAACGCCCTGCGATTCAGCCTGGGGGCAGCGACCACCGAGGCCGAGATCGCGCGCGTCGTCGACGTCGTGGACGCCGCCGTCTCGCGACTGCGGCGCGTGGCCGAGAGTCGCAGTCGCAACGGCAAGGGGCGATGCGGCTAGACGCAGGGCCCCGCTAGACCAACCCCCGCACGATGGGCGCGCCAG
>JAEUQQ010000168.1 GCA_016789685.1 Acidobacteriota bacterium
CCGGGCACCGCCGCGCCCGGGTCGCCGACGATCCAGCCAACGGCCTTCGACGGATCGACCGGATGCCGCACGACCACCACGCCGCTGTGGCCGGCAAGGGGCATCGTCTCGCCCGCGAACGACCACGTCGTGGGCGTGGCCACGAACCGCTTCTCGTGTGACAGCGCGCGCGCCGCAAGGCGGTTGGTGCGCCCGAGCAGCCACACCGAGCGATCGGTGGGGAGCGTGGTCACCTCGCGGTCGGTGACGATGGTGATCACCTGGTTCGGCGACTTCCAGGTGTCGAGCATCGCGCGATAGCGCGCGGCGTCGTCGGGAGCGTCGGCCGGCAGTACCGCGGTGACCGCCGGGGCGCCGAAGATCATCGACAGCGCGGGCGGCGTCTCGCGGTGATCGAGGCGGCGGAAGACGTCGAACTCCGGGTCGACGTGCAGCACGGTTGGCGGGCTCGACGTGCCAATCACGAACGGCGTCCGCGTGCCCGACGTGGGCACGATCGCGCGTGTGGCCTTGCCGTCCTGGGTCTGGACGACCACGGGGACGTCAAACGCGAATGGCGCGCCGCCCTGCGCCTGTACCAACTCGCCCGTCACCTGCCAGCTCTCGCCGTTGCGGGTGACGGCGGCGGCATGCACGGTGAACGTCGGGGCGCCCGCGCGCTCGATCCAGTCGCGGAAGAACGCGTCGAGCGATACACCGGCGACGGCCTCGGCGGTCTTGCGGAAGTCGGCGAACGACGCGATCTTGCCGCGGTGTTCGCGGTAGAAGCGCTGCACGAAACGCGTGAACCGCTCGTCGCCCAGCTTGAGGCGGAGCATGTGTGCCCCCATCAGCATCTTGCCGTAGCCGATGGCTTCGGTCGCGGCGCTGTGCCGGCTGCGGAACTCGGTGAGCGCGAAGTCGCGCCCGCCGGTGACGTAGTCGCGGTACTTCTGGACCGTGTTGCGGCGGTAGATCGCGCCTGCGCCGCGCTGCTCCTGGATCAGGTGATCGGCGAGATAGGCGGTGAGCCCTTCGCTCCAGTTGCCGGTCCCGTAGTCGACGAACACGCCGTTGCCCCACCAGTTGTGGAGGATTTCGTGCGGGTAGGAACTCGTGAGAATGAACGGGAAGCGGATAACCGAGGGGCCCAGCAGCGTGAACGACGGCATGCCGTAGCCGGTTTCCCAGAAATTCTCGACCAGCGCGAACTTCGTGTAGGGATACGGGCCGAGCAGGCCCCGGTACATCGCCAGGTACTGCGCCGTGGCGTCGAGGTACTTCCGTGCGAGCGCTTCGTCGTGGTCCTTGAGGTAGACGAGGGCTTCGACCGTGCCGGTCGATTCGCGCCACACCTCGAGTGGCCCGCCGACCAGGTAGATCTCGTCCATCGGGTCGGGCGACGTCCACGTGGCGGCACCGCCCTCGTTGCGTGACGTGCCCGTGCCCTGGCTGATGACGTGCCAGTTGGCCGGAATCCGCGCCTCGAGCGAAAACGTCACGAGCCCTGCGCTGAAGTGCGGGTACCAGAAGGTCGCGCCGGCGAGGTAGACGCCTTCCGGGCCGATCAGGCCGGGCGTGTCGCGGAACCCGCGGGCGTACTCCTCTTCCTGGGCGCTCAGCGGCGTGTTGATCGTGCCTTCGTAGCTGAGGCTGGCCGTCGCCGATGGCGCCGACGTGAACCGGTAGCGCTTCACGCGCGACGCGTCGAGCGCGCCACTGCCGCCGTTGTTGCCGAAGAACGGCGTGGTGTCGCCAAGCGGCACTTCCGTGACCGCCGGCGTCGCCGACGTGATGCGCAAGGCCGCGTTGAGCAGGAACTCCGCCGGGGCTGGTGCGCGGGCCGCGAACGTCACGGTGTCGGTGACGCGAATCGCGTGGGTCGCCGGCGTGAGCGCGACCGTCATGTCGTGCGCCAGCGGTTGCGCGGTGGCCGGGGCAGCGAGCATGAGGCCCGACAGGGCGAGACAGAGGAAGCGGGGCGATCGCAAGTCCATGACGGTCATGGTGCCACAGGACGGTCGCGACGTGCGCCGCCGAGCCGCCCGCCGGGCATCGACGCCGCCACCCGCCGCGCGGACGCGCGCCCGGTGCGGAGTAGAATGGCCGGGCCGCTGTCGAGCCCGCCCCCCAAGCGGCACGAAGTGCCACATCCCGAGCCCCGCCCCTCTGATCGCCGCATCAGGTCCGCCCGCCGGGTGAGCGGCCGCTGCTGTTCTGTGCGATTCCGCTCATCGTCGCCGGCGGCTACTGGTACTACCAGCTCGAAACCGAGGAGATCATCGCCGAGCGTTACCAGGTGCTGCACGCCGTCGGCGAGCTGACCGCCGTCCAGGTGGCCGAGTGGCGCACTCGCCTGGCACACGATGTCGCGGGAGCGTCGCGCGCAGACGTGACCCGCCGCGCGATCGACCGCGCCCTCGCCACGCCAGCGGCCGCCGGGCGCGCCGATGACCTCGTCGCGCTGCTGACGTTCTTCCGCACCGTTCACGACTACGACGCCGCGATGGTCATCACGACCGACGGTCGCGCCCTTGCCGTCGCCGGCGACGAACTCCCACGCGCCGATTCGGCGCACCCGCAGGTGCTGGCCGACGCGCGGCAGTCGGAGGGCGGCGTGCTGTCACCGATGTTCCGCGGCCCGCTGGGGCACGTCGACATCGACGCGGCGGCCGCCATCCGCGACGCCGGCGGTGACGTGCGGGCGTTCCTGGTGTCCCGTACGAACGCGTCGGCTACGCTCGATCCGGTGATCCAGCTCAGGCCGACCGCGAGCCCGTCGACCGAAACGATGCTGGTCATGGCCGATGGCGACGACGTGCTGTTCCTGAACGACCTGCGGCATCGGCAGGGCGCGGCCCTGGCCTTGCGGCACCAGATGTCAGAGACCGGGCTGCCGGCGGTGGCGGCCGTGTCAGGGCAGAAAGGCGAGTTCAGGGGCCGCGACTATCGGGGCGTGCCGGTGCTCGCGGACCTCCGGCCGGTGGGGGGCACGCCGTGGTTCCTGGTGTCGAAGGTCGACATGGCCGAGATCCTCGACGATGCCCGCGAACGCGCGGTCACGATTGCGGTCATCGCTGCGCTGCTGATCGGGTTGCTGATCGCCCTGGCGGCGTACCTCAATCGCCAGGCACACGCCGTGGTGTTCCGCGACCTGTGGGAAGCCGAGCGGATGGTCCACGAGGCCGAGGAGCGCTTTCGCGCGGCGCTCTACAGCATCGGCGACGCGGTCGTGACGACCGACACCACGGGGGCCGTGCGCGAGATGAACCGCGTGGCCGAACGGTTGACCGGGTGGACCGAAGCCGAGGCCCGCGGCTGCGCGATCGAGGCGGTGTTCCGCATCGTCAACGAACAGTCACGCGAGCCCGTCTCGAGCCCGGTCGATGCCGTGTTGCGCGACGGCACGGTGGTCGCCCTCGCCAACCACACCATCCTGCTCGCGCGGGATGGGGCCGAGGTGCCGATTGCCGACAGCGCGGCACCGATCCGTGATCGCGACGGGCAGGTCACCGGTGTCGTCCTGGTGTTCAGCGACCAGACGGCTTCGCACGCGGCGCGCCACCGCATCGAAGAAAGCGAGGAGCGCCTGCGACTCGCGCTGCGGGCGGCCAACCAGGGCACCTACGACCTCAACGTGCAGACGGGCGAGGCGACGGTATCGCCGGAGTACGCGACGATGCTCGGGTACGAGCCGTCGTCGTTTCGCGAGACGAACGCGGCCTGGATCGGTCGGCTGCATCCCGACGACCGCACGCCAGTGGCGCAGGCGTACCGCGACTATGTCGAGGGGCGTCTGCCGGAGTACCGCGTCGAGTTCCGCCAGCGCACGGCAGACGGCGGCTGGCAGTGGATCCTGTCACTCGGGCGCATCGTCGCGCGCACAGCCGACGGGCAGCCCCTGCGGATGCTGGGGACCCATACCGACATTTCAGAGCTGAAGGACGCCGAACAGCGTATTCGCCGGCTCTCGCAGCTCTACGCGACGCTCAGCCAGTGCAACCAGGCGATCGTGCGCTCGACGAGCGAGGCCGAGTTGTTTCCCCAGCTCTGTCGCGATGCCGTCCAGCACGGCGGCATGGCGATGGCCTGGATCGGCATCGTCGACGTGGCGACCGGCAGGGTCGTGGCAGTCGCACGCCATGGCGACACCACGGGCTACCTCGACGACATCCAGGTCAGCGTCGACCCGGGCAGCCCGTTCGGCCAGGGGCCGACCGGCCGGGCGATCCGTGCCGGGCGCAGCGCCTACTGCCAGGACTTCCAGGCTGAGGCGGCGATGGGGCCGTGGCGCGACCGTGCGATTCGCGCTGGGTATGCGGCGTCAGCGGCCTTGCCGCTGGCGCGCGACGGCACGGTCATCGGCGCTCTCATGCTGTATGTCGGGGTGCCCGGGTTCTTCGACGCGGAAGGGCAGACACTCCTCAACGAGATGGCCACCGACATCTCGTTCGCCCTCGGGAGCTTCGCGCGCGAGGAAGCGCGTCAGCGCGCGCAGGCCGATGCCGATGCCGCCCGCCGCCAGCTCGAAGCGACAATCGCCGCGGTGCCCGACCTGATGTTCGAGGTGGATCTCGACGGACGATTCCACGCGTGCCACACGTCGCGCGCCGATGCCCTGCTGGCGCCACCGGGGACGTTCCTGGGGCGGACGGTGGGCGATGTGATGCCGCCCGATGTCGTTGCGACGGTGATGGAGGCCATCGCCGAGGCCGGCCGCACCGGGCACTCGGTCGGGGCGACGTATCACCTTGACCTTCCGCAGGGACGCCTGTGGTTCGAACTCTCGGTGGCCCGGCACAGCCAGGCGCCTGACGAGCCCACGCGGTTGCTGGTCCTGGCTCGCGACGTCACGGCCAGGAAACACGCCGAGCAGCAGCGCGACCACCTCGAGGCGCAGCTGCGGCAGGCGCAGAAGATGGAGGCGATCGGACAACTCGCGGGCGGGATCGCGCACGACTTCAACAACCTGCTGACGATCATCAATGGCCGCTCAGATCTCGTCCTGCGTACGCTCGAACCGGGACAAGGCCTCCACGAAGACATCCTCGACATCCGCCAGGCCGGTGAGCGAGCCGCGGCCCTGACGCGCCAGTTGCTCACGTTCAGCAGGCGCGAAGTCGATGTCGCGCCGGCCGTCGTGCCGGTCAAGGCCGGCGTCGGCGCGATGCAGAACATGCTGCGCCGCCTCATCAGCGAAGACATCCAGCTCCGCGTGTCGACGGCAGACGACACGGGCGCCGTGCGCATCGCGCCCGGGCAACTCGAGCAGTTGGTCCTCAACCTCGTGCTCAATGCCAGCGACGCCATGCCCGACGGCGGGCAGTTGTCGATCGACCTGGGGTCGGTGGTGCTCTCGGCGGGGTCGGCCGCGGCGTTCGTGCCGCCGCTTGCGCCGGGCCGTTTCGTGCGCATCGCCGTCAGCGACACCGGCCTCGGGATGGACGAAGCCGTGCGCGCACGGGCGTTCGAGCCGTTCTTCACGACCAAGGGGCTCGGCAAGGGCACCGGTCTCGGGCTGTCGACCGTCTACGGCATTGTCAGGCAGGCGGGTGGCGCCGTCACGCTGCGGAGCGCCCCGGGCCAGGGCTCGACATTCGAGATCTTCCTGCCGCATGTCGAGGGCGAACCGCGGCCCGTGGTGTTGTCGGCCGCTGTCGCACGGGGACACGAGACCGTGCTGATCGTCGACGACGAACGCGCGCTGGTGTCGATCGCATCGCGGATCCTGACGTCGGCGGGGTACACCGTGCTCACGGCGGCCGATGGCCGCGAGGCGCTCGACCTGATGACCGCACGCGGAGGGCAGATTGACCTGCTGCTGACCGATGTCGTGATCCCCGGCATCAGTGGACGGGAGCTTGCCGAACGCGTGCGTGCGTTGTACCCGGCCGTCCGCGTCCTGTTCTCGTCGGGCTACACGGACGATGACGTGTTGCGCCGCGGCGTCGAGGCGAGCCGGGTGCACTTCATCGCCAAGCCCTACTCGGTCGCCGACCTGACGAACAAGGTGCGCGACGTCCTGTCATCCCCGGCGTCGTGAGTCGCCGGCCACCTGGGCGAACGCGTCGCGGTTCGGTCGCGCGCGTATGCGCCGGCGCCAGGGGCCGCGAAGGCAGCCCCTGGCCCACGGTCACGACGCTACTTCCTGGTCCACTGGTCGAGCCAGGCGATCACCGTGTCGTGCCACTGGATGCTGTTCTGCGGCTTGAGGACCCAGTGGTTTTCGTCGGGGAAGTACAGCAACTTGCTCGGGATGCCCCGGCGCTGCAGCACCGTGAACGTCGCGAGGCCCTCGGTGTAGACGACGCGGTAGTCGCGGCCGCCGTGCACGACGAGCATCGGGGTCTTCCACTTCGCGACGTGGTCGATCGGGTTGTGTTTGGCGTAGCCCGCCGGGTTGTCCCACGGCGTGCCGCCGTGCTCCCACTCGGGGAACCACAGTTCCTCGGTTGCGAAGTAGGCGAAGCGCTCGTCGAGGTTGCCGTCGTGGTTCACGAGGCACGCGAACCGATCGGGGGCCTGGCCGGCAATCCAGTTGATCATGAAGCCGCCGTACGACGCGCCGAGCGCCGCGACCTTCGTGCCGTCCATCCACGGGTGCGCCGCGAGCGCGTGGTCGAGGCCCTTCATCAGATCCTCGTACGGCTTGCCGCCCCAGTCGTTGCGGATCGCGTCGGTGAACGCCTGGCCGTAGCCGACCGAGCCGTGGAAGTCGATCATCACCACGGCGTAGCCGGCCGCCGCATAGGTCTGCGGATTCCAGCGGTAGTGGAAGTTGTTCGAGAACGAGCCCTGCGGGCCACCGTGGATCAGGAATGCCACGGGGTACTTCCGGCCTGCGACGAAATCGACCGGCTTGACCACCCATCCGTAGACTTTCTCGTTGTTCCACCCTGCGAACGAGAACTGCTCGGCGTCACCCATCTTCACGGCCGCCACCCTGGCCGCGTTGATCGAGGTGATGGCCGTGGGCGCGCCGCCGTCCTTGCCGACCACGTGCACCTCGGCAGGCGACTTCAGGTGATCGAGGAGGAAGAGCAGTTGCTGGCCCGCCACCTGCGGTGAGGCCAGGTGTCCCTCGTTCACCACCGTCTTGACGACGCCGCTCGCCACGTCGATGGCGAACAGCGACTGCTGGCCCACGTTCGGGGCGGTCGCGTAGAGCGTGCGGCTGTCGGCAGACCATACCAGCTCGTTCGGCGAGCGGTCCCACGCGTCGGCGACGACACGCGGCGCACCGTCGGGCCAGTTGCGGACGATGATGCGGAAGCGGTCGGCCTCGAAGTCGGCGCGTGACATGGCGCGATACGCGAGCGTCTTGCCATCTGGCGAGAACACGGGGCTCGTGTCCCACGCCTTGTTGTCGGCCGTGAGGTTGCGCGGCGCGGTGCGGCCATCGATCGGCGCCACGTAGAGGTCGAAGTTCGTCGACCACGCTTCGCTGCGGCCTGCGTCGCGCGCGGTGAAGACCACAGAGGTGCCGTCGGGCGTGAACGTGAACTCATCGCTGCCGCCGAAGGGCTTCGAGGGCGCGTCTGCGTCCATGCCCTTCATGATGTCGACGGGCGTGCCGCCGGCCACGGGCACGACGAACAGGTGCGCGCGCCGCCCGTCCTTCCACGTGTCCCAGTGCCTGACGAAGAGGCTGTCGTAGACCTGTCCCGTCGACTTCGCCCTGGCGCGCTCCTCGAGGCGCTTGGTCGAGCAGTCGAGCGTGGGGCAGTCGACGAAGACCTCGAGGCTCACCACGAGGTGCGTTCCCGACGGCGACACGGCGTACGCCCCGACGTCGGTCGGCAACTGCGTCACCTGGCTTTCGACGCCAGAGACGGGATCGACCGCCCACACCTGCGACGAGCCGGAACGCGACGAGAGGAAGAAGACCCGCGCGCCGTCACGCTGCCACACGGCACTCGTGTCGCCGGCCGGACTCGTCGTCAGCTTCTTCAGTCCGGAGCCGTCGACGCGCATCCACCAGAGATCGGTGCGCCGCCGGTTGGCCTCGAGGTCCAGGCTACTGAGCGTGACCACCACCGAGCGGCCGTCTGGCGAGACGGCAGGCTCCGACAGGCGGTCGAAGGCAATGAGGTCGCGGACGTTCAGGGGGCG
>JAEUQQ010000239.1 GCA_016789685.1 Acidobacteriota bacterium
GTCTTGAGCACGATCTTCTCGATGTCGGCCGGGGAGGCGACCAGGCCCTCGCCGCGGACGATGTACTGCTCGCGGTTGTGCTCGATGTAGCCCCCGCCCGCGTTTCCGCTGCCCCGTTGGACGGCCTCGAACACTTCCTTCAGCGAGAGGCGGTGCGCCTGGAGCTTGGCGGGGTCCACCACCACCTGGTACTGCTTGGGCAGCCCGCCCCAGGTGTTGACCTCGGTGACGCCTGGGACGGCCCGCAGGCGCGGCGCGATCATCCAGTCCAGGATCGTGCGGCGCTCCATGGCCGAGACGCCCTCGCCTTCGACCGTGAACTGGAAGACGTCGCCCAGGCCGGTGGTCACCGGGCCCATTTCTGGCGTGCCGAAGCCCGCGGGAATCGACTCGCGGGCCTGGACGAGTCGTTCGGCCACGAGTTGGCGAGCGAAATACACATCCACGCCGTCTTCGAACACGATCGTGACGGCCGACAGCCCATACCGTGAAATGGATCGGATCTCGACCAGTCGGGGCAGGCCGTTCATCGCCGCTTCGACCGGATACGTCACGAACTGCTCCATCTCCACCGGTCCGAGCGCGGGCGCCTTGGTGAGGACCTGCACCTGCACGTTGGTGATGTCGGGCACGGCGTCGATCGGCAGTCGGGTCGCGGCGTATCCGCCCGTCACGACGATCAGGAGGGCCGCGATGAGCACAAACGGCCGATTCTCGAGACTGAAATCGATCAGGCGGCGCAGCATGTCACTCGTCCTCCGCGAGCATCGCCTTGGCGAACTCGGACTTCAGGACGAAGCTGCCCTCGGTGACGATGACGTCGCCGATCTTGATCCCGGCCAGTATCTCGGTGACCCCCTCGAAGGTGTGCCCGATCTCGACGACGCGGCGCGCGAAGACGCCGGGCGCGACCTGCACGAATACCGTCTGGTGCGCGTCGAGCGTCTGCAGGGCGGCCTGCGGGACGACCAGCGTGGGATGCAGTTCGGCTTGCGGCTTAGGGATGTCGACCTGCCCGCGCACGAACATGCCCGGGCGCAGGTGCTCGGCCGGATTCTGCACGGTGGCACGGACGCGCACGGTACGCGTGGCCGGATCCACCAGGCTGCCAAGGAAGTCGATACGCCCATTGAAGACCGCCTGTGGATAGGCCTCAACGCGGATCGCGACTGGCAGCCCGGTCTTCAGCAGCGCGAGGTCCTTTTCGAACACCTGGAGGAACACCCAGACCGACGACAGGTCGGCCAGCGTCGCCAACGGCTGAAGCGCTTCCACCAACGAGCCCGGGGTGACGGCGCGATCGATGACGCGTCCGGCGAAGGGCGCCCGGACGGCGAGGCGCGGCGGATCGCCCGCCGGCAGCGCCGCATCCGTGTCCACGGCGTCGCGCAGGCGACGCACCTCCCCATCGGCATCGCCGAGCAAACGGAGCGCCCGCTCGGCAGCCTGCGCCGCCGCGCGGCGTGCGAAGTACTCGCTCTCGCGCGACTGGAACTCGCCGGCGCTGATCGCCTTCCCGCTGACGAGCACCTTCGCGCGCTCATACACCCGCGTGGCGGCGCGGAGGGCAACGAGTTCCCGGATGTAGTCTTCGCGTGCCCGGCCCAGGTCGAGGCTCTCAATCTCTGCGACGGTGGCCCCCTTCCCAATCCGGGCGCCCAGGTCGAACGGCAACCGCGTTACGCGCCCCCTGACGTTGGCGGCCACCTGCACGAGCCGGTTGTCGTCGTGACTGACGCTGCCAGTCAGCGTCAGCAGGTGCGCGAGGTCGACCTGCTTCACTTCCCACGTCACGATGCCAGCTTCCGAGATGGCGGCCGGCGTCAGCGTCACACGATCAGGAATCCCTTCCGGAGGTGCATCCGGCTCGGGCTCAGCCTGCTGGGTGGGTGGTGGCGGTGCGCTGCGGCACGACGTGAGGG
>JAEUQQ010000241.1 GCA_016789685.1 Acidobacteriota bacterium
CGCCCCCGCGGCTCCGCTCAGCGCGCCGGCGCGGGCCGAGGCCGCGATCGGTAGAGTTCGTAGAGGCTCAGGTGACGGTTCGACAGTGACACCGGCTGGCCCGCGACGAAGACGTGCACGACCGTCGTCCGCAATTCGAGCGGGTCGCCGTTGGTGACCACGAGGTTGGCCAGCTTGCCGGGCTCGAGGGTGCCCAGGCGATCCCCCAGGCCGAGGATCTCTGCCGGGTACCGCGTGATGGCCTTGAGCGCGTCCTCCCACGGCAGCCCGTAGGGCACGGCGCTGCCGATCTCGTAGGGCAACGTCCGCGAATCGGCGGAGTTGAACGTCGACAGCGCCACCTTCACCCCCGCCTTGTGCAGTTCGCCCACCCGCGACAGGGGCTTGTCGTATGGCTCGTCTTCGGTACCCGGCAAGGCGAGCGTCGGGCCAAGGATGACCGGGACCTGTGCCTTGGCGAGCACGTCCGCCGCCTTCCACGCCTGGTCGCCGCCGGCGATCACCAGCTTGAGCTGCTGCTGGCGGCAGAACTCGACGACGTTTCGGATGTCACGATCGGTGTGGGCCCTGGCGATCACCGGCAACTTTCCCGACAGCACGTCGCGAAGCGCCTCGAACCTGAGATCCGTCTCGACGGGCTGCCCACCATCGCGTGCGGCGACGTAGCGCCGGGCCTGCTGGAGGTAGTCGCGCAGCGACGCCACCTTCTTCTCGTAGTCGGCCCGCACGTCGGCGAACGCACGCGTGCGGAACGCCGACGCGCCGAAGTCGAAGCTCGCCGTGTTCATCGTCGGCCAGTTGACGAGAACGCCTACCGACTTCGCGATGAGCATCTCCTCGATGGTCCAGCCCGACAGGCCGATCACCGACATCTGCCCGGTGATGATCGACGCGCTTCCACCGAATCCGCCTGACGATCCGGGCGCCGCGCCGGCATGCGTGATGCCATTGGCACGCGCCACCGGCAGGTGTTCCGACGCGTGGTGGACGGCCGTGGCGGTGTAGAGCTGGGGATTGAACTCGCCGATCTCCGCAAAGTCGTTGGTCGCCGCGATCGCGTCGATCTCGGTCAGCCCAAGCTGGCTCATCGCGTCGAAGAACCCTGGCGAGACGGTCAGGCCCATGCCGTCGATGACGCGCGCGTCTGGCGGAATCTCGACGGCCGTTCCGACGCTGACGATTCGCCCATCGCGCACGACGATGGTGCCGACGTCGATCGTCGGGCCGGCCAGGGTATGGAGGCGTGCGCCGCGAATGGCATAGGCGCGCGCGGGAGGTGCGGCAGCCGGCTGGGCCGCGAGATCGGCCGAGAAGGCCAGGCCAGCGGCCACGAGGGCGAGACGCGTGACGAGGCGGTTCATCGGACGGCTCCTTCGAGCGCGCCAGGTGCCGGCGCCTGCGGCCTGCTCATCTCGGTCGGCCGGCGGTCCGCGGGGCGCGGAGCGTCGGTGGCCTTGCGCGCCTTCTCGATCAGGGCCGCCTTTTCGGCGGCGCTGGCAGCGCGGCGGCTGAGGTCGGCGGCGCGATCGAACATGACCGTGCCATCGACGTAGGTCGTCTCGGCCACCGCGTAGGTGCTCAGCGGGTGCGCCGACCAGATCACGAGGTCGGCGTCCTTGCCGACGTCAATCGAGCCGACACGGGCCTCGATCCCGAGCTGGCGTGCAGGGTTGAGCGTCACCAGGCGCATCGCCTGGTCGTCGGTGAGCCCGCCGTACTTCACGGCCTTGGCGGCTTCCTGGTTGAGATGTCGCATCTCTTCGGCGCTGTCGGAGTTGATCGACACGACGATGCCGCGCTCGGTCATCAGGGCCGCGTTGTAGGGCACCGCGTCGTAGGCCTCGACCTTGTAGGCCCACCAGTCGCTGAAGGTCGAGGCGCCAGCGCCGTGCTTCGCGATCTCGTCGGCCACCTTGTAGCCCTCGAGCGCGTGCTGGAACGTTCCGATCCTGAAACCGAACTCGTCGGCCACGCGAAGCAGCTGGAGGATCTCGTCGCTGCGGTAGCAATGCGCATGCACGAGTCGCGTGCCCTCGAGGATCTCGACGAGCGGCTCGAGCTGCAGATCACGCCGCGGCGCTACGAGCGGCTTCTTGCCGGCGGCCACGCTGGCCTTGTGCGCGTCGAGCTGGCGCTTGTAGTCGCGTGCGTCGGTGAAGGCCTCGCGGATGACGTCAATCACGCCCATGCGCGTGGCCGGGTACCGCTGCTGTCCGCCAGGCCCGGCGGTCGAGCCGGCGCGCTTCGGGTTCTCGCCAAGCGCGAACTTGATCCCTGGCGGCGCTCCCGCGAACAGCATGGCCTCGGCCGTTGCGCCCCAGCGGAGCTTGAGCGTGGCGTTGAGGCCGCCGATCGCGTTGGCGCTGCCATGCAGCACGTTCACGGTAGTGACGCCGCCAGCGAGCGCCCGGTAGATGGCGATGCTGTCGGGGGCGATGACGTCCTGGATCGCCACCATCGACGTCACCGACAGCGATCCTTCGTTCACGCTGCCGTCGATGGCGATGTGCGAGTGCGCATCGATGATGCCCGGCGACACGAACTTGCCGGTCGCATCGACCACGGTCGCGCCAGCCGGGGCGGCGAGGCTGGTGCCCACCGCGGCAATTCGGCCATCGCGAATCAGGATGTCGCCCCTGGCGATGTCGCCCCTGGTGATCGTCAGTACGGTCGCACCCTTGATGAGGGTCGCGCGACCGGCCGGCGTCTGGGCGGCGGCCACGGCCGCGGTGGCGGCGACGAGCGCCGAGGTCAGCAGGGCTCGCGTCATCGCACACCTCCATCCACGATCGCGGGGACGCCGGGCCGGGTGCCGCCAGCATCAGCCGGACGTGTGGCGTCCTTCTGTTCGAACAACTGGCCGTCGACAAACACCATCCTGACCTTCGTCTTCTCGTCGAACAGGTCGCCGTCGGTCACGACGAGGTTGGCGATCTTGCCGGCCTCGATCGATCCCATGCGGTCGGCGACGCCGAACATCTCGGCGGGCGACAGGGTAAGCGCGCGCAGGGCCGCGTCGGGCACCAGGCCTGCGTCGATGGCGCGCTTGACGCCCTTGAGCACGTCGCGCGGGGTCGCCAGGCCGTCTGAGGTGAACGCAAAGGGCACACCGGCCCTGGCCAGGGCCGCTGGCGTCGACGGGGCGCGGTCGCGGAATTGGAGCGTGCGCAGCGGTTCGTCGGCGTCCGGGTCGCTGTCACGCGCCTTCTCGGGCCATTTCACGCTGACGATGACCGGCGTCTTGCGCGCACCGAGCGCATCGACGGCGTCGTAGCCCTGGTGCGCGCCCGCAATGACGGGAGAGACGTTGAGTTCCGCGGCCAGCGTCAGCGCGCGGCGAATCTGTGTCGCGGTCACGGCCGTCAGCACGACCGGGCGCCGGGCCTTCATCGCCTCGTGCAGCGCGACGACCGCGCGGTCGTGGGGCGGGCGCTCGATGCCGCGTGGGTTCGCCGCGTACTGATCGAGCCAGGCGCCGTAATGCGCGGTGTCAATCCAGACCTGCTTGAGATACGCGATGACGCCCATCAGCGAGGCCGGGAAGGTGCCGAACCCACCAGTCGGCGTGAGCGACGCCTGAACCGTGACGGCCGGCCGCACGACCACGTCGCTCGTCCGCTCGCCGGCCAGCGCGATGACGGCGCTCTGGCCCGGGAGCAGGCCGGCCTTCGGGGCGATCAGCGCGTTGGTGAACCCACCGTTGCGCCACGTCTCGAACTTCCGCTCGTCGGGCTTCACGTCGTCGGCTGCCTGGATCCACGGCGTCGAGCCAGGCCGGTCCTGAGGACCGCGCACGGATGAGGCAGGGCGTGCCACCGGGGCGCCGCCGCCCGGCGTCGGCGCAGCCGCGGGTTGCGCCGCCGCGGGCAACCCGAGGTCTGTCAGCGCGTCGAAGAGTCCCGGGTAGACGGTGAGTCCACTGGCGTCGATCTCGGTCGCGCCGCGGGGGACCGTCGCTGACGCGCCCGCCGCCTGGATGAGGCCGCCAGCGATGATGACGGTGCCCGACGCCACGACCGCGCCACTGACGGGCACGATGCGCACGTTGCGCAGTGCATAGACGAGGTCGGGCGCGGCATGTACGCGCGGGGGCACGCACGTCATCGCCACAACCAGGGCGATGGCGCACGCCGGAAGGCGCAGGCGCATCTTCGGCTCCTTGGAACGCACCGGTGAACTGGATGACAAGACCGTGGATGCTAGCGACCGCCGCTCGCGGCTGTCAAGGCAGCCAGAGCGGCCGGCAGGCGCTCACACTGTGGCATCCGGTGAGCGGCGCACCAGCCCGGCGAGGGCCAGGTGTGCCAGCACCAGCGCCCACGCCGTCAGCCACTTGGTAGACGGCACGGCGTTGCTGGGAAAGTAGGGCGTGGCTGACGTGGCGAGGACGAGCAGGGCGTTGGCACCGAGCGCCAGGCTCGCGAGGCGCGCCGCACCCGCTGCGCGATCGAGCAGCAAGCGTGCGGCGGCGATGCCGAGGGCCACGACCGCGACCCGTGCCGCGAACAGGCTCCAGGCGGGCCAGCCGTAGTGCACCAGGCGAGGCCACGCCGAGGCGGTCGTGAGGGCAAGCGACAGGGGAGACCAGCCGAGGAGGACGATCACGGCGCCCAGTCGCACGACGCCGAGACGGGGCCGTGCCGACGAGGGCTCCAGCAGGGTCATGTCACTGTATTGTCTGCCAGAGCCCCCGCGGGCCGAAACGAGTGCGGGTCAGTGCCGGAGGAACGCGGGTGCGCTCGCTGCCCGGGTCCGTGGCGTAAAACGAAGGTCGCTGCGCTGGAACGCCCCGTCCGGCGCCACGATGAGCTCCTGCCGGGCCACGAGTTGCTCGAGCAGGGAGCGACACACCGACGGTTCGATCGCGAAGAGTCTGCTGGCCTGGGGCAGGGTGAGGCGCATCGCACGCTGCGCGCTGAACTCGAAGCGGATCCGATCGAGCAGCGCGTCGGCGGGAGTGTCAACGGATGGTGCGTGCGTAGCCATGGCGGGAGTCCTCGTGTCCAGACGACACCGCGGTGCCAAAAACACGGACACCGTGAGCTATGCAGGTTCCGATCCCGCGACGGGAGCCTGTCAGTCGCGTTCGACCCGGCCGCCACTCCCCGGGATCACACGGAATTGCCACGATCGGCGTGCCCCGTCGTCAGCGCTGACGGAATGCCGCCGGTGCGGTCGTGTCGTGAAACCGGACGCGCGTGCACGGATGCCACACACATTTGCGCCGCCGGGAGGGGTTCGGCTATCGTCGGCCCGTCTGCTCCTGGCCACTACGCGAAAGGTCGCCGCATGTCCGCACGCTCGCTTGTCATCTCGTCCATGACTGCGCTCGCCCTGCTCGGGGCGGGACTCTCGCCGGTCTCGCTGTCGGGGCAGGCGCCGGCCTCGCCCGCGACGGGCATGCCCGCCGGACTTTTCGACTCGCTCAAGTGGCGCAACGTGGGCCCCAACCGCGGCGGGCGCTCGCTGGCCATCGCCGGCAGCCCGGCCCGCCCGTTGGAGTACTACTTCGGCGCGGTCGGGGGCGGCCTGTGGAAGACCACCGACGGCGGCACGTCGTGGAAGCCCGTCACCGACGGCCAGATCCGGAGTTCGTCGGTCGGCGCCATCGCGGTGGCGGAGTCGAAGCCGGACGTGGTCTACATCGGGATGGGCGAGGTGGCGCTGCGGGGCAACATCATGCAGGGCGACGGCATCTACAAGTCGACTGACGCCGGCAAGACCTGGGTGCACGCCGGCCTGGCCGACTCGCAGGTCGTCAGCCGGATCCGCGTGCATCCCACGAATCCCGACCTCGTCTATGCAGCGGTGTTCGGGCATCCGGCTGCGCCACACGCCGAGCGCGGGGTCTTCAAGTCGGCCGACGGTGGCAAGACCTGGAAGAAGACGCTCTTCCGCGACGACAAGACCGGCGCGGTTGACCTGGTGATCGACCGCACCAACCCGGCCGTGCTCTACGCCGCGATGTGGGAGGCGTACCGGGTCTCGTGGCAGATGTCGAGCGGCGGCCCCGGCAGCGGGCTCTTCAAGTCGAGCG
>JAEUQQ010000282.1 GCA_016789685.1 Acidobacteriota bacterium
TCTTCGAGAAGTTCGATCGGCCCGGCGGGCTGATGCGCGTCAACATTCCCGCGTTCCGGCTGCCCGACTCGGTGCTCGACGAGGAGATCGGCATGATCCTCGACATGGGCGTCGACGTCCGCTACAACACGCCCGTCACGAGCATGAAGGCCCTGCTGGCCGAGGGGTACGACGCGGTCTTCGTCGGCACCGGCGCGCCCAAGGGCAAGGAACTCGACCTGCCCGGCCGCCACGAGTCCGACCAGATCCACATCGGCATCCAGTGGCTCGAGTCGGTGCACTTCGGGCACGTCACGTCGATCGGCCCGCGCGTCGTCATCATCGGCGTCGGCAACACGGCCATGGACTGCTGCCGCTCGTCGAAGCGCCTCGGTGCCACCGAGGTGAAGGTCGTCGCGCGCAAGACGCGGAAGTACTTCAAGGCCTCGCCCTGGGAACTCGAAGACGCCGAAGAGGAAGGCATCGAGATCGTCGAAAACCTCTCGCCCCTCCGCTTCATCGTCAACGACGGGGTGCTGACGGGGATGGAGTTCGAGCAGTTCCGATCGACCGAGATCGATGGCCGCCTGCGTCAGGAGTCGCTCGGCAGGATCGTGGTGCCCTGCGACGCCGTCATCCTCGCCATCGGGCAGGAGAACGCGTGCCCGTGGATCGAGCGCGACATCGGCATCGAGTTCGACCAGTGGGACGTCCCGGTCGTCGACAAGCACTCGCTGCAGTCGACGCGCCCCGGCGTGTTCTTCGGCGGCGACGCCGCGTTCGGTCCCGCGAACATCATCTGGGCGGTGGCGCACGGCCACGACGCCGCGCTGTCGATCCACCACCACTGCATGGGGATCCCGCTCGAGGCGCGCCCGTCCGAAGACATGTCGCTGTCGAGCACCAAGATGGGCCTGCACCAGTGGGCCTACAGCAACGACTACAACCCGGTGGCGCGCGCCAGGATGGTGCACGTCGATATGCCGCAGCGGTTCGAGGGCATGCACCTCGAGGTCGAGACGGGCTTCACCGACGCGCAGACACGGCAGGAGGTCGAGCGCTGCCTCAACTGCGACGTGCAGACGCACTTCACCGACAGCCTGTGCATCGAGTGCGACGCGTGCCTCGATGTCTGCCCGGTCGACTGCCTGACGATCACGCGCAACGGCGACGAGCACGACCTGCGCACGCGCCTGCGCGTGCCCGCCCTCAACACCGCGCAGGCGATCTTCGTCTCTGGCGCGCTCAAGCACACGGCCCGCGTGATGGTGAAGGACGAAGACGTCTGCCTCCACTGCGGCCTGTGTGCCGAACGCTGCCCCACGCACGCGTGGGACAGGCGCAAGTTCGTCCTCCAACTCCCCCGGGCGGGGCAGGCGGTACCGTGCACGACATCCGTGTAGATCCCACCGCGCGCGTCAACGACTTCGCCTTCAAGATCGCCAGCGTCAACGGCACCGGGTCGGCCAGCGCCAACGGGCTGATCATGCAGGCGATCTTCCGCATGGGCATTCCCGTGTCGGGCAAGAACGTCTTTCCGTCCAACATCCAGGGCCTGCCCACGTGGTACGAAATCCGCGTCAGCAAGGACGGCTACACCGCGCGCCTGCCGCGCTTCGACCTCATCGTCGCGCTCAACGCGGCGACCTATCGCCAGGATGTCGCCGAGGTCGCCGCGGGCGGCTGGCTGCTCTACGACTCGACGTGGCCGCTCGACCAGGCGCTCGCGCGCGACGACATCCACTACCTCGGCGTGCCGCTCGCCGAGATGTGCAACGCGACCTTCACCGGCATCCGCGAACGCATCCTGCTCAAGAACATCGCCTACGCCGGCGCCCTCGCCGCCCTGCTCGATCTCGAGCCCGACGAGATCCGGCGCCTGCTCGACGAGAACTACGGGAAGAAGAAGGCGCTGCGCGACGCGAACCAGGCCGCCGTCGACCTCGGCTACGCCTACGCGCGCGAGCACTTCGCGTGCCCGCTGCCGATCCGCGTGCAACGGATCGACGCCACGCGTGACGCGATCCTCATCGACGGCAACACCGCCGCCGGCCTCGGCTGCGTGTACGCCGGTGCGACGGTGGGGGCGTGGTATCCGATCACGCCAGCCACGTCGGTCATGGAGGCGTTCAAGGCGTTCTGTCGCAGCTACCGGCGCGACGAGGCGTCGGGCAAGAACAACTACTGCATCCTGCAGGCCGAGGACGAACTCGCTGCCGTGGGGATGGTGATCGGCGCGTCGTGGGCCGGTGCGCGGTCGTTCACGCCGACGTCGGGCCCGGGCATCTCGCTGATGAGCGAGTTCATCGGCCTGGCGTACTACGCCGAGGTACCGGCCGTCATCTTCGACATCCAGCGCACCGGCCCGTCGACGGGCATGCCGACGCGCACGCAGCAGGGCGACCTCATGCTGTGCGCCTACGCGTCGCACGGCGACACACGGCACATCTGTCTCTATCCCGCCGACCCGAAGGAAGCCTTCGAGATGGCCGTCGCGTCGTTCGACCTCGCCGAACGGTTCCAGACCCCCGTCTTCATGCTCTCGGACCTCGACATCGGCATGAACGACTGGATGGTCCCCGCGCTCACCTGGGACGACGCCTGCCGCCCCGATCGCGGGAAGGTGCTGAGCGCCGACGAGCTGGCACAGGTGACGAAGTTCCACCGGTATCTCGATGCGGATGGCGATGGCATCGCGGCGCGCACGCTGCCGGGCACGCATCCCAACGGCGCGTATTTCACGCGTGGATCGGGGCACAACAAGTTCGGTGCCTACACCGAAGACAGCCGCGAGTACCAGGAGGTGATCGATCGCATCGACCGGAAGGTCCGCTCGGCCGGCAACGCCGTGCCGGCTCCGTTCGTGCGGACGATGGAGGGGGCACGCCTGGGGATCATCAGCATCGGCGGCTGCCATGCCGCGGTGATGGAGGCGGTCGATCGCCTTGCGGCCACCGGGCTCGCCATCGACTACCTGCGCGTGCGCGGCTTCCCGTTCGGCGATGCTGTCCGCGCCTTCATCGACGCGCACGATCACCTCTTCGTCGTCGAGCAGAACCGCGACGCGCAGTTGCGGAGCCTCCTGATGATCGAAACCGGCGTGCCGGTCACCCGGCTCACGTCGGTGCTCGACTACAGCGGGATGCCCCTCAGCGCCCAGGTCGTCGTCGACGGCGTCCGCGCCTCCGGCCGTGGGGCCGCATCATGATGCGCCCCCGTCGTACCGCGTACCCCGATCGCATGTCCCATGTCCTGCCCAGGTCGTCACCGAGGGCGTCCGCGCCTCCGGCCGAACGTCCCACATCCTGCCCCGGTCACCGATGGCGTCCGCGCCTCCGGCCGTAGGGGCGCCTCAGGATGCGCCCCCGTCGTGGGGGGGGGGGGGGGGGGGGGGGGGGGGGGGGGGGGGGGGGGGGGGG
>JAEUQQ010000321.1 GCA_016789685.1 Acidobacteriota bacterium
CACGAGCACCGTCAGGATCCCGGCGACACCGAACGAGATGACCCACGGACGCCAGCGTGGCGGCGTGCCCTGGCGTGACGTGAGCGCACGCACGGCCAGCAGGGCCACCGGCATGAGGGCAGTGGACTCCTTCGACAGCAGCGACGCCGTCCACAGCGTGACGGTCGCCACACGTGCGGCGGCGCTCGATTCGCACGCAGCACGCGCTGCGAGCACCACGAGGAGGGTGGCCAGCAGATCCGGCCGGCACGAGACCCACGCGACGGCCTCGACGCGCCTCGGGAACACGGCGAACGCCACCGCGGCCAGGACGGCCGCCAGGAGGCCGCGGCCCTCGGGCGCGAGGCGTCGCGCGAGGGCGAAGACCGCGACCGACGTCGCGGCGTGCAGCAGTACGTTCACGAGGTGTGGCACGAACGCGAGTCCGCCACCCGCGTGCAGGTCGATGTACAACGACAACATGGCGAGCGGGCGATAGAAGCCCCCAACGGTCCCGAGGTTGTCGATGAAGATGGCGCGCGCAACGGCCAACGCACCCGGCTCGAGATGGGTCAACCGATCGACGAAGTAGAAGTCGTCGGCGCCGTACCAGGCCCACAACAGCGGGAGGAACGGCAGGGTCGCCGCGGACGCGACGATCGCGCGCGCGAGCCACCGCGGCCATGCGAGACCGTCCGACGCCGCGCGCCTCGGTTCAGCCACGCCGACGTGCCGTCACTGGTGTCGCGCCCACGAACTCGTCGAGCGGCACGACCGTCACGCGAGGACCGAGCGAGTAGGCCCGGGCACCGGGATAGACGACATAGAGGTGGGCGAGCGCGAGGTCGAATAACGCGGTCTGCATCGACCTGGTGAGCGTCGGCGCGTCAGCGCGCTTGAACTCCACCCCGATACGACGGCCACGCTCGAACAGCAGCAGGTCGAGTTCCGCCCCCGACTGGGTGCTCCAGAAGTACGCCTCGTCGGGCCGACGCGCCTTGAGCACCTCTTCGAGCGCATAGCCCTCCCACGACGCGCCCACCTTGGGATGGTGCTCGAGATCCCGTCGCGTCGCGACACCGAGCAACGCGTGCAGCACGCCGCTGTCGCGCACGTACACCTTGGGTGCCTTGACCTGGCGCTTGCCGAGGTTCTCGAACCATGGCTGCAATTGCCTGACCATGAACACGCCAGTCATTGTGTCGAGGTAGCGGCGTACCGTGGGTTCGCTGACGGCCAGGGCACGAGCCAGTTCGGCGCCGTTCCAGGTCTGCCCGTGGTAGTGCGCGACCATCGACCAGAACCTGTGCAGCATCGCGGCCGGCAGCGAGAATCCCAACTGCGGCAGGTCGCGCTCGAGGACGGCCTGGATCAGCTGGCGCCGCCAGGCGCGCGAGTCGGCCTCGGAGCGTGCTGTGAACGCGAGCGGGAATCCCCCACGCAACCAGTGCCGCCCCATGGCGTGCGCGCCGACGTCCTCGAGGCGGAGGCCGTCGAGGTACACGGTTTCGAGCCGTCCGGCCAACGACTCCGACGACTGACGGAGCAGGTCAGGTGACGCACTGCCGAGAATCAGGAACCGCGCGGGTAGCGGGCGGCGGTCGGCGAGAACGCGCAGCAGCGGAAACAGATCCGGCCGGCGCTGGATCTCGTCGATGACGACGATGCCGCGCAGCGGGCGGAGTGCCGTATCGGGCTGGTCGAGGCGGGCGAGACTGGCGGGGTCCTCGAGATCGAAGTAGGCCTCGGACTCGCTTGCCACGAATTGCCGCGCGAGCGTGGTCTTCCCGCACTGCCTGGGCCCGAGCACGGCGACGATCCGGCTTCGCCTGAGCGCCGTCCTGACGAGCTGCACATCTCTCAGCCGGTCGATCATGTCGTTTTATACCATGCAAATCAAACGTTGAGCGTTAGATTTGCAAGGTCGCCACATTGACGTGCTCGCCACGACTCCTGGTGCACCGCCGCTCACCGCGCCCGCGGCCCCAGCCTCCAGATCGGATACGCGACATCGACGGCGAGCCCTTCGTCGACCAGGTTCCACGCCACGAACCCATCGTCGCTCTCGGGCTCGAGCAGGTAGAACGCCAGCCGCGCGAGGGGCTGTGCCGCATCGATCACGATGGAACCCGCGTCGACACGCCGCGTCGACGCGGCGAAGGCGCCCGTGAGCGACACGGCACGTCGGCCCTGGAACACCCGCTCGGCGCGCGTCAGCCCCGTGATCACGAACTGTTCGACCGGCATCTCGACCGCTGCGTCGAGCGTGCGCATGCGGATGCCGTGGATCCGCAGCCGCTCGATGGCGGGCTCGAGCCTGAAGGCCGCGGTCGCCGCGCTGGGGATGACCCATCCCGACGGCATGGCGACGCTGCGCGTTGCCGCGAAGGTGCCGTACTCCTTCATCCGCACGGGCGTCACCGTGTTCGACATCACCGACACTTCCTTGCCCGATAACGGGTTGGGACGCTTCTCGATGTCGCCGACCAATATCTCGACCGGCGCGGGCGAGGCCTGCACCGAGAAGGCAACCCCCTGCATCAACGGCGCTGCCGGCGATGCGGTGTCGCGATCGACGCGGGCGGTCAACGCACGGATCTCGTCGGCCTTCCGCGCCACGACGTGCAGCGTCTCGGTCACGAAGGCCTCGGTGACCTTCACGCGACCCTTGAAATCGAGATAGCTGTAGGCCTCTGACAGGAACACGAGCCGGTTGCGCAGGCCGACGTAGTTGGTCCCGAACCGCGGTCGATGATCGTACGTCCGCCAGATCGTGTCGCCGGGCGCCTTCGGGTCCACGCGGGCGGTCTCGCGCTGCTGCCCGGCCTCTGACGCGAAGTTCCCGTAGTAGTACGTCCTGAACCCGTGCTCCTTGAACATCGCCTGGTGGATCGGCCACAGCATGGTCTCGCGCATGAACGCGATGAGTCGCGGATCGGTGTTGGGGTTCAGCGCCGGCGCATACGTCAGGTGGTAGCCGTGGTACGACCCATTGGTGGTGTGCAGGTCCATCGCCACGTGCGGATCCCAGCGGTGCAGCAGCGTGACGAGCGCGCGCGCCTCGGCGCTCTCGAGCTTCATGAAGTCGCGGTTGAGGTCGAGCTTCTTCGCGTTCTCGCGCGTGCCGACGCCGCCCACCGGGCCGTTCTGCGCCGTGCGGTGCTGCACGTCGATCAGCTCGTTGCCGTCGGCGTTGTAGTTGGGCGCGATGAGAACGACGACCCGCTTCAGCATCGCCTTCAGGTCGCCCGTGAGCAGCCGGCGCGCCAGGATCAGCGACGCTTCCTTGCCCTCGACCTCGCCGGCGTGGATGTTGGCCATGACGAACACGACGGGACGCGCGAGCGCGTGCGCCGCCTCGGGCGTCTCGACTGCGGGATCAGACAGCACCAGCAGGGGCATGTCGCGCCCCTCTTCGGTCGTGCCGAACGACTGCACCCGCACGAGCGGGCTCGCCGCGCGGAGCGCGTCGATGACGCGCGTCACCTCGGCGGCCGTGCTCGTCTCGGCAAAGTCGGTGATTTCCGCACGCGTCCGGATGTCCATCGTGGCGGGTTGTGCAGACGCAGGCGCGGCGACGAGCAACGCCACGACAACGACGAGGAGGCGCGACACGTGTCGCAGGAGAGGCGTGCAGGCTGACCGGCGCATCGCGACAGTCTACCGGATGGCGCCCGGGCGCGTGACGCCGCGCCCTCTAGCGGTCGAGGACGCTGCGGACCTTCGCGGCGAGCGCCTTCATCGTGAAGGGCTTCTGGATGAAGTGCACGCCCTCGTTCAGCACGCCATGGTGGGCGATGACATCGGCCGTGTAGCCCGACATGAACAGGCGCTCGACGTCCGGGTGCAGGGTGAGGATGGTGCGCGCCAGTTCGCGGCCGTTCATCTCGGGCATCACGACGTCGGTGACGAGCAGGTGGATCGTGCCCGCGTGCTCGCGGGCGAGCTGGACGGCCACGGCGGGTGTGGCGGCGGCCAGGACGGCATAGCCCTGGCGCGCGAGCATGCGCCGGATCATCTCGAGGATGGATGGCTCGTCTTCGACCAGCAGGATCGTCTCGTGGCCGCGCGCGGTGGGCGGCGCCATGTCCGGACGCTGGCGCACGGCGCCCGTCGCGGCGTGGCACGGCAGGAAGACGTCGAGCGTGCTGCCCTGGCCTGGCGCGCTCGCCACCTCGACGAACCCGCTGTTCTGCGTGACGATGCCGTAGACCGTCGCGAGTCCGAGCCCGGTGCCCTTGCCAAGGGCCTTGGTGGTGAAGAACGGCTCGAACAGGTGCGCCACCACATCGGGGCCCATCCCACACCCGCTGTCGCGCACGGTGAGCCGCACGAACGTGCCCGGCATGGTGCCTGCGTGTCGCGCGCACGTCGCGGCATCGACACTCACCCGAGACGTGGCGATTGTCACCGTGCCGAATCCCGTGATCGCGTCGCGGGCGTTGAGGCACAGGTTGGCGAGGACCTGGTCGAGCTGCGAGGGATCGACGAGCACGGCGCCGACGTCGTCGCCGGGGCGCCAG
>JAEUQQ010000351.1 GCA_016789685.1 Acidobacteriota bacterium
GCGTCGGCCGTGTACTGCAGCACGCCGTGCCCGTACACGACGTCGAACGTGCCCTCGCCAAAGGCCAGCGCTTCGCCGTTGCCGATCTTGAGCGTCGCCGACAACCCCTGCTGCGCCAGGTTCCTGGAGGCCAGGTCGATCGCCGTCTGCGACAGATCGATGCCCGTGCAGATGGCTCCGCCCTTTGCGAAGCGTGACAGGTCGGTGCCGATCCCGCACCCGACCTCGAGCAGCCGCTTGCCGGCGAAGCCGTCGAAGTCAACCACCTGCGGCAGGTAGTGGAGCTTCTCGAAGCGGTACGCATCCAGGTCGGCGAAGAACTCGGGTGACCCCACCGGGTGCGAGGTCATCTCGAGATCGTGGATGCGCTCGTTCCAGTAGCGCTGAATGTCGTTGATCATTTTGCGTCGGGATTGGGCAGCATGACGTCGCGAATCAGCTGGTTGAGTTCCGCGCCGGCGGCGAGGAACTGGCGCAGCGTCCGCCGCGTGGCAGGATACGCGTCGAACTCCTCGACGCTCATGCCACCATCGTCGTAGGCGCGCCTGAAGTCGGGGAACCGGCGGTAGAGGTCGTCGACGATCCGCGGGTCGACCGGCGTGTCGATGCGCGAGGCAACGGTGATGTCGCTCGCCACGAAGCGCTTCTGCCACGACGATGGGGGCGAGATCACGACATCGCCACCGATGAACTCGCTCCAGTGCATGTGGTTCCTGAACGCCGCCGAGAGCAGGCGGAGCCGGTATCCACGTTCACGAAACAGCCGGTACGTCTTCTTGAACACCGCGACACCAGCCCACTCGAGGTAGCCGGGGTCAGTGCTGATCTGCTCGCGGTCCATGGCGACCTTGAGCCAGTCGTCGAGGCGACCGACCATGATCGTGCAGACCGGGCCCATCGTCGAGATGTCGTGCCCGGCGGCCTCGCGCCGCTTCAGGCCGCGCTCGACGGCCTCGGCGACGGCGACGCACTGCGGCAACGTAAACGACACCGTCGCGTTGATGCTCACGCCCGCGGCCGTGGCCTCTTCGATGGCCATGACGCCCGCACGGGTCACCGGGATCTTGACGATCATGTTCGGCGCCAGGCCACTGAACCGCACCGCCTGGCGCACGATCGCCCCGGGATCACGGTAGAAGCGCGGATCCGTCTGGATCGAGAGGCGTCCGTTGCGGCCCGCGTGCGCGACGAAGGTCGGCTCGAGCAACGCCGCCGCGTCGATCGACAACTGCTCGACGGTGGCCCAGGCGAGGTCGTCTTCGGTCGCCGCAGGCTGCTGCGCCGCGAGGGCCTCGATGCGCGGTCGCCACTCCTTCTGGCGGGCCTTGACGACCGTGAGGGCAATGACCGGGTTGCAGGTCGCGCCGACGCCACCGTGGTCGAGGGTGAACTGCAGTTCCCCGAGGTCGGCCGAGTCGTTCCACAGGCACGTCGGCGTCGTCTGGGTCATCTCGTGCAGCGGGCTCTTCCACGCCGCGGTCGTGGGGTGCGAAGTCTGCGGTGCCATGGCGCACATGATAGGCCCTTTTCGGCGCGTCGTGCCCGCCCCCGCCGCCGCGTTGCTCCCGCGTGACACACCCGTCACCCATTCGGCCCCGGGTACGGCTACAATACCCGCCGACTTGAAGACCACGGCCCGACGAAGCGGTTAGCCCGGGCCGGCACGACCCCGGTGGCCTCGGTGCGGGCCGGGACGAACGCACGGACGATCCACGCCTCGGAGAGGCAGGGTCGACACGCCGACCGTATCGGCGCGTACGAACCGGTTCGGGACGTCCGCTGTGGTGATGCATGTGGTTCGATGTGGAGGGATGACCATGTTGCGGAAGGTGCTGAGCGCGTGTGCGCTGGCGATGATGGTGGCGAGCACGGCCACGGCCGTGTGGGCCCAGGTCGATCGCGCGACCGTGACCGGGATCGTCAAGGACCCGTCCGACGCCCCGATCCCCAAGGCGGCCGTCAAGGTGACGAGCCTGGCCACCAATGCCGTCGCCGACACGGCGACGAACAATGATGGCAGCTATCTCGTCGTGAACCTCGCCCCGGGCGAGTACCTGGTGCAGATCGAAGCGCCGGGCTTCCAGCGGTTCGAGCAGACGGTGTCGCTCGCGCTCGGCGCGCGCTCGCGCCTCGACGTGGCGATGACGGTCGGCTCGATCGACGAGACCGTCACCGTCGAGGGCGTCACGCCGCTGCTCAACACCGAGAGCGCCGTGGTCGGGACCGTGGTCGCCCAGAACGAGGTGGCCAGGCTGCCGCTGGCCATCCGCAACTGGGATGACCTGCTGTCGCTGGTCCCCGGCGTGCAGAGCGATCGCTACACCGAACAGGCCGGCGGCACGTCGGCAGGCCGGACGGGCGGCGTCAGCGTGCACGGCAATCGCAGCCTCCAGAACAACTTCCTGCTCGACGGCGTGGCCAACAACAGCTTCTCGACCAACGTCCAGGAGTTGACCACCCAGCTGTCGCGCCCCTCGGTCGATGCCATCGAGGAGTTCAAGGTCGTCACCAGCCCCTACGCGGCCGAATACGGCTGGTCGCCCGGCGCCGCGATCATCGTCTCGACGAAGGCCGGCTCGAACACGCTGCGCGGCACGGGCTACGACTTCTTCCGCAACGACTCGCTCGACACGATCAACTACTTCGCCAAGAAGGCCAACCAGCCGAAGCCGACCAACAGCCAGAACCAGTTCGGCGGCAACCTCGGCGGCCCGATCCTGAAGAACCGCCTGTTCTTCTTCGGCGACGTCGAAGCCACGCGCATCAAGCAGGGCGTCCTGCGCACGGGCCGCGTCCTGACGCCGGCCGAGCGGCAGGGCGTGTTCTCGACGACGATTCGCGACCCGCTCACGGGCCAGCCCTTCCCCAACAACACCATCCCGGCCAACCGCATCGATCCCGTCGCCGCCAAGATCGTCTCGATGCTCCCCCAGCCGAATGCGTCGGGGAACAACAACTTCATCCGGCAGCCCGAGGTCGAGGACGAGTCGGAACGCTATCTCGCCCGCGTCGACCTGCCGCTCGGCAGCGACAACATCTTCGCGCGCTACATCTACTCGGATCGCTTCCGCTACGTGCCCGGGTTCCTCGGCGGCATCCTCGACGGCACATCGACCTCGGCGTGGGGCCGCAACTACCTCAGCTCGCACGCGTTCGTCGCGGGCTGGACGAAGGTCGTCGGCGCGTCGTTCGTCAACGAGGCGCGCTTCTCGTACGGCCGGGGCACCAACGACGGCACCCAGGATCCGTTCGGCGAAGACGGCAACGCGCAGATCGGCTTCAAGGGCGTGCCCGCCGACGACCGTGTCGTGGGCGGCATCGTCGGGATGGACGTCTCGGGACACATCCGGCTCGGCTCGCCGAACTTCATGCCGAAGTTCCAGCACACCGAGCAGATGCAGTTCCTCAACACCCTGACCTGGCTCAAGGGACGGCACCAGGTGAAGTTCGGCGTCGACGTGATGGCGCCGATGAACAACGAGTACTTCGACGTCGCGCCGACGCGCGGCAACCTCGCGTTCAACGGCCAGTTCACCGGCAGCGGCCTCGCCGACTTCATGCTCGGCTACGCCCAGCGCGCCCAGCTGACCAACGTGTTCGTCGTCGAGCAGCAGCTCAAGTCCTACGGCGCCTACATCCAGGACGACTGGAAGGTCGGCGACGCGCTGACCGTGAACATCGGCGTCCGCTACGACTACATGACGCCGGCCACCGAGAAGAACAACCGGATGGCGAACTTCGACCCGGCCA
>JAEUQQ010000426.1 GCA_016789685.1 Acidobacteriota bacterium
TCGACGTCAACCACCGCACCGTCGTGTTCCTCGACACGCCGGGCCACGCAGCCTTCACGATGAGGCGTGCGCGCGGCGCCCGCGTCACCGACGCAGTCATTCTCGTCGTCGCGGCCGACGACGGCGTGATGCCGCAGACCAAGGAAGCCATCGATCACGCGCGCGCCGCAGGCGTGCCGATCATCGTGGCCATCAACAAGATCGACAAGGCCAACGCCAACCCCGAGCGCGTGATGAACGAGCTCTCGGAACTCGGCCTGATGCCCGAGGCCTGGGGCGGCCAGACGGTCACGGTCCCCATCTCGGCCAAGAAGCGCGAGAACCTCGAGCTGCTGCTCGAGATGATCCTGCTCGTCACCGAGATCGCCGACCTCAAGGCCAACCCGAAGCGGCAGGCCAGCGGCACGGTGCTCGAAGCCAAGCTCGACAAGGGCCGCGGCTCGGTCGCCACGGTGCTCGTCCAGGACGGCACGCTCGCCGTGGGCGATACGTTCATCGCCGGCACGATCGTCAG
Organism: Acidobacteriota bacterium; assembly: GCA_016789685.1. Lineage (GTDB taxonomy): Bacteria > Acidobacteriota > Vicinamibacteria > Vicinamibacterales > JAFNAJ01 > JAEUQQ01. The sequence goes on from JAEUQQ010000426.1 coordinate 515, forward strand.
CAAGGTGCGCGCGCTGATCGACGACCGCGGGCGCAACGTGCGCCAGGCGCCGCCCTCCACGCCGGTCGAAGTCCTCGGCCTCGACGGGCTCCCGAGCCCCGGCGACACCTTCCAGGTCATCAACGACCCGGCCAAGGCCCGCCAGATCGCGATGTACCGGCAGACGCAGGCCAAGGAGAAGACCGTCGTCCGCGCCCCGCGCACGCTCGAAGACATCCAGCTGGCGCTCAAGGAAGGCGAACTCAAGGAACTGGCCATCATCATCAAGGCCGACGTCGGCGGCTCGGCCGAAGTGCTCGCCAGCACCCTGCAGAAGCTCACCGACGACACGGTCAAGATCCGCATCATCCACTCGGGCGTCGGCGCCATCAACGAGTCGGATGTCCTGCTGGCCTCGGCCTCGAACGCCATCGTCATCGGCTTCAACGTCAGGCCCGATCGCAACGCGTCGGACGTCGCCGAGCGCGAAAAGGTCGACCTCCGCCTCCACTCGGTCATCTACAACGTGACCGACGAGATCAAGAAGGCCATGACCGGCCTGCTCGAGCCCGTGAAGAAGGAAGTGCGGCTCGGCGTGGCCGAAGTCAGGCAGATCTTCAAGGTGCCGAAGGCCGGCACCGTGGCGGGCTGCATGGTCATCGACGGCATCATCAAGCGCTCGGGCGGCGCCCAGGCCCGCCTGCTGCGCGACAATGTCGTCGTCTACGAGGGCAGCCTCGGATCGCTCAAGCGCTTCAAGGACGACGTCGGCGAGGTCAAGTCGGGCTTCGAGTGCGGCTTGTCGTTCGAACGCTACAACGACCTCAAGGTCGGCGACCACGTCGAGGTGTTCGTCGTCGAGCAGGTCGCGGCGACCGCGTCCTAGGGCCGGCGAGACACGATGCAAGGTACCCGTCCGGCCCGGATCGGCGAGGAGATCCGCGAGGAACTCAGCCTGCTCCTGCAACGCGAGGTCAAGGATCCGGGAGTGGGCTTCGTCACGCTCACCTTCGTCAAGATGAGCGCCGACCTGCAGGTCGCCCGGATCTACTACACCGTGCTCGGCGACGACAAGGCCAAGCGCGAGTCGAAGAAGGCCCTCGAGCGGGCGACGCCCTACCTGCGTCGCCAGGTGTCGCAGCGGCTCCGCCTGCGCCGGTCGCCCGAGATGTTCTTCCAGTACGACGAGTCGGTCGAGCGGGGCGAGCGCATCGAGTCGCTCATCCAGGAAATCCATGCTGCAGAACGACCCGCTCCGCCCGACGCCCCACCCGACGACGACTCCCGCGAGTGATCACGCGGCACGCATCGCCGAGATCTGCGGCGTCATCCACCACGGCCAGCACTTCCTCCTGACGTCGCACGCACGTCCCGACGGCGACTCGATCGGGTCGCAGGTCGCCATGGCGCTCGCGCTCGAGTACCTCGGCAAGACGTCGCGCATCGTCAACCGCGACCCGGTGCCGCTGGCCTACCGTGACCTGCCCGGCGTCGATCGCATCGACGTCGCCCCTGCCGCCGATGGCCCGTGCGACGCGCTGTTCGTCATGGAATGCGGCGACCTCTCGCGCCCTGGCGTCTCGGGCCTCGAGGCGTACCGCGTGGTGAACATCGATCACCACCTCGGCAACACCCTGTACGGCCACGTGAACTGGTTCGACACGAGCGCTGCCGCGTGCGTCGAGATGGTCATCGACATCATCGACGCGCTCGGCGTGCCGTTGACGCACGGGATCGCAACGGCCGTCTACCTGGGCCTGGTCACCGACACGGGCCTGTTCAGGCATCGCGGCACGTCGGCGCGCTCGTTCGCGATCGCCAGGCGGTGTGTCGAGGCCGGCGTCGAGCCCTCTGACATGGCGCGCCAGATCTTCGACGCGAACTCGCTCGGCAAACTCCGGCTGATGGGCGCGATGCTCGACGGGATGACCCTGCACGCCGACGGGGCGCTCGCGGTCCTGAGCCTCGACGACGCGCTGATGACGACCACCGGGGCGACATCAGACGACCTCGACGGCCTGGTGAACCTGCCGCTGTCGGTCAAGGAGATCCAGGTCGTGCTGCTGTTCAAACTGCACGAGGGCGCACACCGCGCCTCGGTGCGTTCGAAAGGCGACATCAACGTGCGCGACGTGGCGGCCAGGTTCGGCGGTGGCGGCCACAGGAACGCGGCCGGCCTCGACGTGCCCGGCACCGACCTCGTCGCGCGCCAGGCCGTCATCGACGCCGTCGTCGAGGCCATCCACGCCGCATCGTGACGCGCCGCCCCCCCGTCGACGGGGCGCATCATGATGCGCCCCTACGACCGGCGGCGGCCGAGGAGGCGCAGGAGCGACAGGAACAGGTTGATGAAGTCGAGGTAGAGCGACAGCGCGCCCCGGAGTGCCTCGCCCATGAACCCTTCGTCGGGCACCACGGCGGCCACCTGCCTGAGGCGCTGCACGTCCCAGGCCGTGAGTCCGGCAAACGTGACGACGCCGGCCATGCCCAGCAGGAAGTTGATCATCGGGCTCCTGAGCCAGATGTTCACGAGCGAGACGATGATGGTGCCAATGAGGCCCATCAGCAGGAACGTGCCCCACCCGGCCAGCGAGCGCTTCACCGTCGCGCCGTAGATGCCCATCCCGGCGAACATGCCGGCACTCGCGGCGAACACCGAGACGATCGACTCGCCGGTGAACACCAGCAGGATCGACGAGAACAGCATCCCGGTCAGGCCCGCATAGGCCGTGAACAGGCCGACGGCCATCGCCGGCGACAGCGCGTGCACGAAGCGCATCAGCGCGATCGCGCCGCCGAACTGCACGAGCGCCAGCACCAGCCAGACGACGCGCGACCCGAAGATCAGCCCCAGCAGCGATTCCGACGACGCCGTCACCCACGCAGCCACGGCCGTGACGAGCAGCGCCATGGCCATGGCCGAGAACACCACGGCCATGAACTGCTGCGTGCGGGCCTCGACGGCGGCCGCGTCCATCGTGCCCGGGCGCCAGGTGCCCGCGTCAAAGCGATTCGTCTGGGGATCCATCGGCGACCTCACTCCCTTGGCGCGGCATGCCGCGCGACGCTACCGGGTGAACGCGGTGCCCAGCCAGGTGCCAGCGGCGACGAGCAGGAAGAAGCACGCGCCGCACACCAGCCAGGGCAGGAAGTAGGCCAGCGCGGCGCGGCCCGGCGGGATCTCGTGCGCACGCGACAACCCGATGATGTTGAGAACGATCTGCGCGACGCCCGACGCCAGCAGGCCGAGGATCGGAATCCACTGCAGGGCCGACGCCGTGCCCATCGCGTACGCCACGACGCGAAACGTCGTTTCGAAGGGCTGCGGCGACTTCTCGAGCAGCAGGATCGCAAGGTGCTGCAGCCCGGCATTGACGAGGAGCGACAGCGGGTAGACCACGGCGACGTACAAGGGCATCACGAAGAAACCGACGGCCGCGGCCTCGCGAACGCTCATGTTGTTGAAGTCCTGCGGGTTCATCGACACCTGCAGGAGGAAGTAGGCGAACGTGGCGACCGTGGCCGCCGGCAGGCCGACGAGCAGCGAGTACCAGAGCGGCACGGCGAGCCCGCCGGTCCGCTTCATCTCGCTGAAGCCCAGCGACGGTTCGAACAGCACGCGCTTGACCGTCGCCAGGGCGCGCTCGGGCGTGGGCGCCTCGCTCGCCTCCCACGGCAGGCCGGGACGGGCGTCGGCCGTGCCGTCGATCTCGCGCTGGAGGCGCTCCCATCCGGCGCGCGGCGGGCCAGCCGTCGGCTCGGCCGCGTCGCCCTCGAACGGCGCCGGCTCGACGGCCGCCTCGTCGCTGGCCGCACGCGCGGCGTCTTCGGCCGCTTCCTCG
>JAEUQQ010000427.1 GCA_016789685.1 Acidobacteriota bacterium
GTGCCCAACGCCGAAGTGCTCGTGAGCACGGCCTCCGGGCCCATTGCCTACACCGTCACCGACGCGCAGGGACAGTTCGAGGTGACACTCGTCCCCACGGGCGCGATCACCGTCGAGGCCTTCGACCCGGTCACGGCAGGACGCGGCCGCCTGTCGGCCACAGTCCTGAACGGCCAGCCCACGACCTTCAGCGTGCGACTCGACGCGCTGGGCGTGATTCGCGGCACCCTGCTGCAGTCGGGCGTGTTGACGCCGCTCAAGGGATGGACGGTCACCCTCAGCCAGACGACGCCGTCGGGCCGCAGCCTGCCGCGGCAGCTCGCACAGACGGGCGTCGATGGCACGTTCACGTTCCCCGGCGCCTCGGTCGGCAGCTTCTCGCTGCGCGGCACGCACCGCGACGTGGTCGCCACCGCCACGGCAACCGGATCGCTCACGCGCGGGGGGCAACTCGTCGACGTGCCGATGATCGCCAACATCGTCAGGCGCGTGACCGGCACGATCACCGGAGTCGTCACCGGGCCGACCGGGATACCCATCGCCAATGCCCAGGTCGACGTGTGCGCGACCGGCGAGTCGTGCCGGCCGACCACGGCTGGCGCCGACGGACGCTTCGCCCAGGCCGACATTCCGCTCGGCCGCTTCACCGTGCGCGCCAGCGCGCAGGTCAGCGGGGCACCGAGCGTGGGCACGACCGGCGGCACGCTGCTCTTCGAGGGTGACAACGCCGACGTCACCGTCACGCTGCTCGGCCTGAGCACCATCGAGGGCACCGTCTACGAACTCGTGGGTTCGACACGTGTGCCCGCTGCGAACGCGACCGTCAGCCTCACTGGGCAGCCCGGCAGCGGCTGCCAGGGCTCGTGCACACAGGGCACCGCGCCCGACGGCACGTTCCGCTTCATCAACGTGCCGGCGCGCACCTTCACGATCACTGCCACGGGCCTCAACGGCCAGCGCGGCTCGATCGGCGACACGCTCAACTCTGGTGAGACCAAAACGGGTCTCGAGGTCCTGCTGGCGCCGACGGTTTCGATGACCGGGCGTGTGCTCCTCGGCACCGGCGAGCCCGCACAGGGCATCGTCGCCGAGTTCTCGCGCGGCAACGCGAAGCTCTTCGCCGAAACCGGCGCCGACGGACGCTTCGTGTTCGATGCCGTTTCGGCAGGCACCTACGTGCTGCGCCTCGAGGATCCCGTGGGCATCGGCCTCGCGCGGCGCGCCGGCACCATCGCCGTCTCGGGGCCGATCGACCTCGGCGATATCACGCTCGACGACGCGGCGCCACTGGTGACGACGTCGTCGCCGGAGTCGAACGCGACGGGTATCACGCGGACGCCGGAGATCCGGATCACCTTCAGCGAGCCCGTGGCCACCTCGACGGTCAATGACGACACGATCACGTTCGTCGGCCCCGCAGGCCCCGTGACCGGCCTCGTCGATCTCGTCGACAACGACACCGTCGCGCGGTTCCGGCTCCTGCCGGGTGTCGTGCTGGCCGACAAGACCGCGTACAGCATCCGCGTCTCTGGCGTGCAGGATCTCGTCGGGCGCGCCATGACGGCCGACTTCACGGCCACGTTCACGACCGTCGACGTCACCCCGCCGGCGATCACCGAGACCACGCCAACCATCGACGCCTCTGGCGCCACGATCTACACGACGGTGCGCGTGCGGTATTCCGAGATCCTCGACGTCGCGCGCTTCGCGGGCCCGGCGATCGTGGTGCGCGATCCCAACGGTATCGCGCTCGACGGCCGCATCGACTACCTCTTTGGCAACACGACGGTCGTGTTCACGCCGGCGCGCCCGCTGGACGAAGACACGCGGTACACCGTCCGCATCGCGCGCGCCACCGACCTGACAGGTCTCGCGCAGGCCAGTGACACCGAGTTCGCGTTCTCGACGACCGATCGCACGCCACCCGTCGTCACGGCCCTCGTGCCGGCCGGAGACGGCACGGTGAT
>JAEUQQ010000441.1 GCA_016789685.1 Acidobacteriota bacterium
ACGGGCGGTTCGCGTTTGCCGGCCTGCCGGCCGGCGGGACGTACACCGTGACGCCCACCGGCACCGCGTGGAGTGTGGCGCCGGTCGATCAGACGGTGGCGGGCCTCACCGGGGATCGCGTCGACCTCACCTTCGTGGCGACCCGTGGCGCCTTCACGCGCTACTTCGCCGAGGGCGCGACCAGCGCCTTCTTCGACACGCAGGTGGCGCTGCTGAATACGACGGGCGCGCCGACGACCGCCACGGTGCGCTTCCAGCAGCCGGCGCCGATCCCGGAGGTGACGACGACGGTGGCGCTCGGGGGGCACCAGCGGGTGACGCTCGACCCGAAGACGCTGGGGCTCCCGCACGCCGAGTTCGCGACCGTAATCGCGGCCGACCAGCCGATCCTCGCCGACCGGACGATGACCTGGGATGCCACCGGCTACGGGAGCCACGCCGAGACGAGCGTCGCGCAGCCGCGGACGTCGTGGTTCCTGGCCGAGGGCGCCACGCACAGCGGGTTCGAGCTGTTCTACCTGGTGCAGAACCCGGGCGACACGGCCGCGGTGCTCGAGGTGCGGTACCTGCTGCCCGCGCCCACGCCGCCGCTGGTGAAGACGTACACGGTGGCGCCGCACAGCCGCTTCAACATCTGGGTGAACCGGGAAGATGCGGCGCTCGCGGCGGCGGAGATCTCCGCGATGTTGACGGTGACCAACGCCGTGCCGGTCATCGTGGAACGGGCGATGTATCGGCCGGTGAACGGGCAGGTGTTCGGGGCAGGGCACGACAGTGCGGGCGTCGCGGCGCCCGCGCCGCAGTGGGTCTTTGCCGAAGGCGCCACCGGGCCGATGTTCGACCTGTTCTTCCTGATCGCGAATCCGCATGCGCAGGCCGCCCAGGTGGACGCCCGCTACCTGAAACCCGACGGCACCGTCGTGACGCGCACGTACGTGGTCGCGCCGACGAGCCGGTTCACGATCTGGGTGGATCAGGAGGGGCCCGCCCTCGCCGACACCGCGGTGGCCACCACCTTCACGGTGACCAACGCCGTGCCCGTCGTGATCGAGCGGGCCATGTGGTGGGGCGACGCGACAGGCTGGTATGAGGGGCACAACGCAGCCGGCGCGACGACGACGGGCCAGACGTGGGGGCTGGCGGAGGGCGAGGTGGGCGGCCCCCAGGGGCGCGAGACCTACCTCCTGATCGGCAACCCGGCGGATCGGGGCGGCACGGCGCGCGTGACGCTGACCTTCGAGGATGGGGCGCAGGCGGAGCAGGAGGTCGCGCTGCCCCCGACCAGCCGGACCAACGTCGCGGTCGCCGCCGCGTTCCCCGAGGCGGCCGACCGGCGATTCGGCGCGGTGGTCGAGAGCGTCGGACCGGCGCCGGTGCCGCTGATCGTGGAGCGGGCGATGTACCACGACGCCGGCGGCGTCCCATGGGCGGCCGGCACCAGTGCGATGGGCACGATCCTGCGGGCCGACGGTGCCGGGCCGACCGCCGCCACCGCGGCAGCCTGGCTGCCCGCCGTCTCGGGCCCGATCCACCTGCCCGCCCCGGTCACGCCGGTGCGCGAGGCCGCGCACGCCACGACCGCGACGGTCGGCCCGGCGGGCGGCACGGTCGTCGCCACGGCGGCCACCGGCACCACCTACACGCTGACGATCCCGCGTGGCGCGCTGCGCACGCCGACGTCGATCACGCTCACGCCGGTGACGGCGCTCAGTGGCCTGGCTGCGCCGCTCGACCTGGTGGCCGCGGTGCAGGGGGCGCCTGACGGCCTCGCCTTCGCCCTCCCCGCCACGCTCACCATCACGTGGCCGCAGCCGCCCACCGGGGTGCTGCTCGGCCTGGTGCTCCCCGATGCCGGCACCACGCTGCAGGTGACCCCGATCGCCTACGCGAGCGCGACCAGCCTGACGGTGCCCGTGGCGCACTTCAGCACCATCGCCATCCCGAGCGCGTCGGCCGCGCTGCTCGCGCTGTTGCCCGCCGGCACGCCGCACACGCAGGCCGGGGCGCTGGGCGCCGCGGCGCTGACCTCCGGCCAGCCGGCCGCGGTCCAGGCCCTGCTCGACCACTTGATCGCCTGGTTCGACACGCGGATCGAGCCCGAGATGCTGACGGCGGCCGACGTCGTCGCCGCCGACGCCGTGCGCCTGGCCTGGCTGGCCGAGTTCTATGCCTGGGACAGCTGGCGTGCGATCACCGAGCACGCCTTCGGCACGGTGCCGCTCGGCGGCACGCCGGCGCGCGGCCGCCTCACCGCGCGCGCCACCGACGGCCGCCAGGCGGCGGTCCCCGTGTTGGGCCACGCCTACGCGCACTGGAACACGGCGTGTCAGACCGGGGCCGCCAGCGCGCTGCCCGCGCGCCTCGCCCTGGCCGACCGCGCGGCGCGCTTCGCCGTGCTGGCCGAGTTCTACTTCGGGTGGCTCCAGGACAACCAGGCCGACGCGGCCGCCGTGGACCAGGCCGCCACGCCCAACCGCGACGCCTTCGGGATCGGCGGCGCGCAGATCCCCGCCAGCTTCTGCCTGCTCGAGACGATCGCCGTGGCCGAGCCCGCCGTGGCGCCGGGCGCCACGGGCCAGTTGCGCGTCACCGCCGGCAGCGTCTTCGGCGCCGAGCCGCCGGCCTACGGCGACGTGATGGAGGTCGCCTTCCAGCCCGACCCGGCGTCCGTCGCGGGCCAGCAGACGACGCCCACCAACGCGGCCGGGGAGGCGGTCTTCCCCGTCACCGCCGACGGCGACGGCCAGCTCCACTACCGCGTGTGCGCCTATTACCGCCCGCCGTCCGAGGGCGCCAGCTTCGTCACGTTGCTCTATCGCTTCGACCCCCACTGCCGCGAGGCCGTCACCGGCGTCCTCGTCTCGCCCGCCCAGGTCAGCCTCAGTCCCGGCGCCAGCCAGCAGTTCACCGTCGTCGTCGAGGGCGCGGCCAACCAGGCCGTCACCTGGACCGTCGATGGCGGCGGCACCCTCACGTCCGGGGGGCTCTTCACTTCCAACGGGACCCTCGGCACCTTCTACGTCCACGCCACCTCCGTCGAAGACCCCACTGCCGTCGGCATCGCCCAGATTACCGTTCGCACACCCCCGCCACCCCCGCCCGCATACCCGTGCGCCGACGCCGCATGCACGTACACCGGCACCTGGACGCGGTGCGAGTGGAGCTGGACAGGGCGATGGATCTGCCAGGACTACACGTCGGTGTGGTCCAGTCCGGAGGTGCGTGTCCGCTACACCGGTCAGAACGATCCGGTTCGAATCACCGTCGCCTTCACGTGCAACGGCGGCGCTACCACGACAGGCCTCAACGGCACGGTGGATGCGTCGGGGGCTTTCACGGCATCACTGGGTGGCGGCGTTGCCTACTGCGTGCTGGGGACGGCCACGGGCATACTGACCGAGCACACGCTCAGCTTCGAACTCCCCTACTGGACCAGGCCGACTGAGGGCTATTGGTCGTTCACGGGGAGCCGTTGAGATGAACGTCGGTGCCGCTCGCCCACGCGTGTGCGCTCGCACGCTCGACGCCCTGGCGGCGAGTCGTCCCACCGGTGTCGCCCCGGCGCGGGCCCGGAGGTTTGCGATTGCCACTCGGGCTGCGGCATCATGCGCCGTATGCGGGGCAAGCCATCGGCGCGGGCAGGGACGCGACCGCTGCCTTCCGATCTGCTGGACGACTACCTCCCGCTCATCCGCACGGCCGTGGCCCGGGCCGCGTCGCGCCGCGCGGCGCCGTTCCAGGACGACATCGCGCAGGTGGTGGCCGCGGCGGTCTGGCGCCAGCTCGAGCGAGGGGTCTCGATCGAGCAGCCCGCGTCGTACGTCTACAAGGCCGTCGTGCGCGAGACCGTGCGCGCGCTTCGCCGCGAGCAGCGTCGCGGTGAGGTGCCGCTCGACGGCGAGGATCCTGAGGTCATGGCGGGCGACACCAGCACGCAAGCGACACTCGACCAACGCCAACTCGGCGAGATCGTCCATGCGTGCGTCAACGCGCTGGCCGAGGAGCGCGCGCGGGCGGTACGCGGACATCTCGAGGGGTTCGACGTGGCGGAGTTGATGGCGCTGTACGGATGGACCTATCAGCGTGCACGGAACCTCGTCGCGCGCGGGATGGCGGATCTGCGCGCGGCGCTCCGGAAGCGGGGAGTGGAGCCATGATCAGCGAGGGCACGACGCCGGAGGCCGATCGACGCCTCCGCGAGGCCTATCGAGCCCGTCCGCGCGCGGACGAGTCTCGCGCACATCCCGACGAGGCGGCGTGGGAGGCTCTTGCATCAGGGGAGATGGAGACGGAGGCCCGACGACGTCTTGCCGACCACATCGTCTCCTGCGCAACGTGTCGCGAGATCTACGACGCGGTGCGCGTGCTGATTGACGGAGCGCCCTTGATCGACCGCGATGTGGCCGGTGCACGCTCCGCGCACGGCGCCACGGCGTCGTGGCGGCGCTACGCACCCGCGTTGGCGGTGGCGGCGAGCCTCGTCGTGGTCGTCGGCGCTGTGACGCTCTACGTGTCGCAGCGT
>JAEUQQ010000453.1 GCA_016789685.1 Acidobacteriota bacterium
GATCCTCTCGCTCCTCCAGGGACTCGGGCGCCTGTTGCGGCACAGGGAGGATCGCGGCGTGCTCGCCGTACTCGATCCGCGCCTCAAGACGATGGGGTACGGGAGGCGTTTCCTCGCCTCGCTGCCACCGTCACCGGTCACGCACCGGATCGACGACGTCGCGAAGTTCTTCGCATCGTGACGAGGTAGACCAGCAACGTCACCGCGAGCGCCACCAGCGTGGCGCCGTGGCCCTGGGCCGCGTAGTAGGCGAGCGCGCCCGTCGTCCAGGCCGCGGCCGCCGGCCCAGACACGCCTGCCAGCGGTCCGCGCTCGTCGTAGAGGCTGGCGACGTCGACGGCCCACATCGAAGGATCACCTGAGATTCTCGGCAACACGACGAAGTGCCCGATGAGAATGCCGCCGATCGGCACGAGGATCCCGCCGAGCAGGATCATGAACGACGCAAACTCGTCGAGCAGTTGTGGCGACAGCAGTCCGACGGCCGTCCCGACCAGCCCGATGGTCCAGATGGCCGGCGCCTGCCGGGTCGACGGGGCGAGGCTGCGCCACGCGAGCGCCGACATGTAGATGTTGACGAAGTTGGTGGTGACCGTGGCGAGCACGACCAGCACGGCACCGACGCGGCCGACGCCCGTGGCCGCGATCATCGCGCCGGGATCGTAGGTCCCCGCCGCGCGCGACACGACGAACCCGAGAGGCATCAGCCACAGGGCCGGCAGGGCGAGCCCCAGGAACACCGCGCGTGCGCTCGCCCCGCGCGACCGCGAGTAGCGCGGGTAGTCGGCGAACATCAGCAGCCACGACGCCTGGTAGCCCATCACGACGTCGAGAGCCCGCCACCACGCGCCGGCGCTCGCCTCGACGGCCACCGGGGGCGGCGCGGGCATCCGCAGCGCAGCGACGGTGATGAGCAGGCCCGCGATGCCCATCGAGGGCACGGCGATGCGATCCGCGAGCCCGACGGCGCGCGGGCCGCGGGTCACGATGAAGGTCGCGATCACGCCGAAGGCAAACGACCACCAGCGCGGATCCACGGCCGCGTCGCCGAGGGCCCGCGACGACACCGACGCGGCGATGACGTTGTTGAGGGCGATCCACGCGAAGTTCGTGAGCCACAGCACGAAGGCCACGAGCGAGGCGCCGCGCATCCCGAGCGCCGCCCGCGACGCGACGATCGACGGCACGCCCAGCGTGACCCCGACCGGCGCCAGCAGCGACGTGAACGAGGCGCCGATCAGGCTGCCGATCGCGATGATGCCCATCGCCGCCGTCGTCGAGATCGTGCCGAGCGAGGCGCCGACCTGCCAGGTCGTCGCGACGATCGAGGCCCCGGCGAAGATCAGGAAGAGATCGAATGGCGACTGCGTGCGCGCCTCGTCGGCAACCGGCGACAGGTCGGCGGCGTTCATCGCCGGTCGCGTTCGGCCACGTAGCCACGGCGCGAACGCACGCGGTAGCCGTCGTGCTTCGTCTTGACGCGGATGCTGTGGTACTCGCCATCGGCGCTGTGCGGTGCCAGGTACCCGATGAGGTACTGCTGGTTCAGTTCCTCGGCGATGCGCTTCGTCGCCCCCGGCAACTCCGTGGTGTCGTGGACGACCTCGGTGTAGCCGCCGCTGTCGGTGGTGATCGCGTTGAGCGCGGCCACGTCGACCTTGATGTTGATGCGCTTGACGTCTGGTGGATCGATCGCTACGGCGTAGACGAACGCGTCGGTGCGGCGCAGGCTGCTGCGCAGCGTCCGCAGGTCGCGATCGCTGGCGGTGTCGGCCCCGTCAGAGATCAGGACGATCGCGGCCCGCTGGTGGCGGCGCGTGCGGAACTTGTCGAGCGATTCGCCGATGGCGTCGTAGACGGCCGTGCCGCCCATGGGGATGACGCCGTCGAGGGCGTTCCGCAGCTTGCTCGGCACCGAGGTCCACGACGAGACCATGCGGGGCTTGTGGTTGAAGACCATCAGGAACGCCTCGTCGTCCTGGCTGAGTTGCTCGCCCACGAACTGGTCGAGCGCGCCACGGGCGTCGTCCATGCGCTTGCCCGACATGCTGTCGCTCACGTCGAGGACGATGCCGAGGCTGACCGGCACCCGCTCGCCGACGAACTGCGTGATGGGCTGCTCGACCGAGTCGTCGTAGACGAGGAAGTCGTCTTTCGTGAGCCCCGTGACCAGGCGCCCCTGCGCATCGGTCACGCTCACGGTGACCGTGATGACGTCGACCGCGGCCCGGTACGACGGCTTGGTGGGGCCCTCGGCCTGCGGGGCTGCCGGCGGGGGCGCCTGCGCGGCGAGCGCGGCGCATGCGGCGACGAGGGCGACAACGGCCGACACGACTCGATTCATCTTGGCTCCGCTCACGACATCGAAGAACAGGCGATGAAACATCGAACGTCCGTCGAATGATCGCCCTTTGATCGTGATCGCCGTTCATTTGCCGAAGAAACGGCGATCCCGCATGGTATAGTCCGCGCCGGTGTCCACCTCGCGCGAGCGATCTTCAGCCAGATCCGCACGATCGAGCCGTCCCGGCCGCAGCCTGCGGCGCCGCGATCCGGCGCCCGTCAGGGTCGACGTCTCGCTCGAACGGCACGACGACCACCCGAAGCCCTTCCTCAAGTGGGCCGGCGGCAAGCGGCAGCTGCTGCCCGCAATCCGGCGATTCTACCCCCAGACCTTCGGGGCCTACATCGAGCCCTTCGTCGGGTCGGGCGCGGTGTTCTTCGACCTGGCCGCCCAGCAGCAGCTCGACGGCCGGCGGGTGGTGCTGGCCGACGTCAACCCCGACGTGGTCGGCGTCTTCGGCGCGGTCAAGTCGCAACTGCCCAAAGTCCTGCACGAGCTCGAACTGCTCGCGCTCGAGCACGCCCGCGACGGGGCCGACTGTTACTACGACGTGCGCGACAAGCGATTCAACCCGCTCCGCGCCGCGACCGTGGCCGCCGTGCGCGCGCGACACCGCGAGACGTTCAGCTATCCGCCGCAACTCGCGGCCATGCTCATCTACCTGAACCGGACGGGGTTCAACGGGCTGTTCCGGCTCAACTCGCGCGGCCTGTTCAACGTGCCGGCCGGCCGCTACGCGAACCCGCGCATCTGCGATCACACGACGCTCGGCCTGGCCTCGCGCATCCTCAAGTCGTCGAAGGTCGACCTGCGGTTCGAGTCGTTCGAACGCGTGCTCGATCACGCGGGCGCAGGCGACTTCGTCTACTTCGATCCCCCCTACGCGCCGCTGAGTCCGACGTCGAACTTCACGTCGTACACCGAGCACGGGTTCGACGAGGCCGACCAGCGCGAACTGCGCGACGTGGTGGTGACGCTCGCGCGGCGTGGCGCACACGTGCTGGCGAGCAACTCGACGGCGCCGATCATCCGCGAACTCTACAGCTCGCCCGAGGCCAGGCGTGCGGGCATCCACCTGCACCTCGTGCCGGCACGGCGCGCGATCAACTCGCGGGCCTCGGCCCGCGGGCAGGTCTTCGAATACCTGATCTCGAACATCGCGCCGCGCAGTTGACCGGCGCCCCGGGGGGCCGTCTGCTGCTGGCGCCACGTCTCGAAGGAGAGGCTCACATGCGTCAGTTTCACGCACTGCAGGCGCCGTGGCGGCTTGCCGCGCTCATTGCGACAGCGGCAGCGCTTTCGGTCGGCATCGCGCAGGGCCAGCCGACCCCGGCACCGCCGGCGCGGCCGAGCCCGCGGGCGTCGGTGCCCGTCGATGCCGACCGCGCGCGACAGCTCTACGTCCCCACCGACCCGGCGCTGCAATCGGTCGGACGAGATTTCGAGCGCGACGTCGAGGCCAAGGCCCGCGAGGATGCGCGTTATGCCGACGCCTGCCGCGGCGTCCTGCAGTGCACCAAGGTCAGCTACCGCTCGAGCATCGGCGACCTCGAGGTGCCCGCCTACCTGTTCCAGCCGCTGACGCCGGGACCTGCGCGCTCGCGCGCAGCCCTGGTCTGGGTCCACGGCGGCGTTCACGGCAACTGGTCGATCGGGATGTTCCCGTTCGTCAAGGAGGCCGTCGCCCGAGGCTACATCGTCATCGCACCCGAGTATCGCGGCAGCACCGGCTACGGCAAGGCGCACCACATGGCGATCGACTACGGCGGCTACGAGGTCGATGACGTGCTGACGGCCGTCGACTACCTCAAGACCCTCGCGCCGGTGGATCCTGCGCGCATCGGCATCATGGGCTGGAGCCACGGCGGCTACATCGCCCTGCTGTCGGTCTTCCGCGACGCGCACCCGTTCGCGTCGGCGGTGGCCATGGTGCCGGTCACGAACCTGGTGTTCCGCCTCTCGTACAAGGGGCCCAGCTACCAGTGGGACTTCGCCACGCAGGCGCGCATCGGCGGCCTGCCCTTCGAGAAGCGCGAGACCTACATCGAACGGTCGCCCCTGTATCACGTCGACAAGCTGCAGGTGCCGCTGCTCGTCCACGTCGCGACGAATGACACCGACGTCGACTTCGTCGAAGACCAGCAGATCGTCGATGCCCTGCGCTCGCGCAAGCCGCACCTGGCCGAGACGAAGATCTACGTCGATCCGCCGCCGGGGGCCGCGGGCGGGGGCCACACGTTCAACCGCCGCGTCGATGCCCGCACGCTCGAGCGGCAGGACACCCCGGAGCAGATCGACTCGTGGAATCGCGTGTGGACGTTCTTCGAGTGGACGCTGAGAACGCGGTGAGCGCCGGGAATCCGGCAGGCAGCACGATGCCTCTTCCCGGCGCTCCGGCTCGACGGCGCCGCACCGAGGCGCCGTCGGCGCGGTGAGGCGCCAGCTCGACCGCATGTGAGGCGCCAGAGGGCCGTGTTTCGGCCGGATCTGCGGCACCCACCGGGGGGGTCGCGGCCTCGGCGATTCGCCGGCCGTCGCGAGACCGGTCGAGGTCGCCCGTTTGGATCCACACTTGCACGCTCCAGACGAGTGCGGGTGTAAACTACGCCTGTTGTCGGCTGGGCCGCCTCAGTGGCGGCCCGACTCCCGCCTCTGGAGGTTCTCTCATGCTGCGCATCATCCCGGTGCGGCGGACGCTCGCCATTGTCACTGCACTCGCTCTCTTCAGCTCCGTTGCCCCCGCTCTCGCCCAGAGCACCGGAGCGGTCAAAGGTAAGGTCGTCGACGTCAAGGGCGAGCCCGTCCAGGACGCCAAGATCACGATCGAATTCAAGGACGGCATGAGCCGGAAGTTCGAGACCAAGTCGAACAAGAAGGGCGAGTACTTCCAGATTGGTATCCAGCCGGGCAACTACTCGGTCACGGCGACCAAGGAAGGCGTCGGCACGCAGTCGTTCGACGTGCGCGTCCGCCTCGGCAATCCGATGGAAGTCAACTTCCAGCTCGCGCCGACGGCGCCGGGCGGCGGCCAGATGTCGAAGGAAGACGTCGAGCTGCGCAAGTTGACGACCGACGGCATCACGGCCCTGAACTCGCAGCAGTGGGATGCCGCCCTGCCGTTGTTCCAGCAGGCGCTGGTGATGCGCCCCGACTGCTTCCCGTGCCAGCTCGGCGTGGGCGAGAGCTACCGCGGCAAGGGCGACTACGACAGCGCCGAAGTCGCGATGAAGAAGGCGATGGAGATGAAGCCCGACGCCCCCGAGCCGTACCGGGTGCTGCGCGACATCTACAACAACCAGAAGAAGTTCGACGACGCCGCGAACATGGCCGCCGAAGCGGCGAAGCGCACGCCGGCGACGCCGGGCGGCACGGGCGCCAACGCGGCCGACCTGTACAACCAGGCCGTGACGTTCTGGAACGCCAACAAGTACGCCGAAGCCAAGACGGCACTCGCCGAGGCCCTGGCGGCCGACCCGAACCACGCCGAAGCGCACTTCCTCAAGGGCACCGCCCACCTCAACGCGGGCGAGCTCAAGGACGCGCTGACGCACTTCGAGGCGTACATCAAGGTCGCCCCGACCGGTCCGAAGGCCAAGGAAGCCGAGATGTTCGTGACGCAGCTCAAGACCATGGTGAAGTGACCACGCCCGAGTCACTCGCCCCGCTCGTCGCCGAGCGCCTCGCGGCGGTACGCGCACAGGTTGCGCGTGCCGCCGCCCGCGCCGGCCGCCCCGCCTCGTCGGTCTCGCTCATCGCCGTATCCAAGACGTTCGAATCCGAGTACGTCCGGGCCGCCCATGCCGCCGGTCAGCTGGCCTTCGGCGAGAATCGCGTGCAGGAAGCCCTGCAGAAGATCGCGCAAACGACCGAACTTCCAATCGAGTGGCATCTGATCGGCCACCTGCAGTCGAACAAGGCACGAAAGGCCGTCGGCCCGTTCACCCTGATCCACTCGGTCGACAGCCTCGGGCTGCTCGAGCGGATCGACGCCGCCGCCAGCGAGCAACAGCTGGTGCAGCGCGTGCTGGTGCAGGTCGACCTGGCGCAGGAGGCCACGAAGTTCGGCGCGCCGGTCGATGAGGTGCGCGCGATGCTGCGGGCGGCGCCGCGGCTGTCGCACGTGCGCATCGACGGCCTGATGCTGATTCCGCCGGCGTGCGACGACCCCGAGGCCGCACGCCCGTGGTTCACGCAGCTCCGCCAGCTGCGCGACGGTTTCGTCGCAGCAGGCCTCGCTGGCACCGGGTTGCCGGAACTGTCGATGGGCATGAGCCACGACGTCGAGGTCGCCATCGAGGAAGGGTCGACGCTGGTTCGGGTAGGATCGGCGATCTTCGGATCGCGCACGTAGCCAGCCACACGGATGGGTTGGCGCTCGACACGATACGCTCCCCAGCGCATCACGTCAGCACGCATGCGGAAGGCCGCTGCGCCACGCGCGCAGCCTCAAGGAGTCGGAACGCCATGAAGGTCACGCCCCTCGATTTGCGGCAGTCGCAGTTCGCGACCAGCCTGCGCGGGTACGACAAGAACGAAGTGCGGGCCCTGCTCGCCGACGGCGCCGACGAATTCGAGAATGCCCTGCGCGAGGTCGATCGCCTGCGGCAGGAGCTGCAGCGCGCGGAATCGGCCCTGACCGAGCACCGCGACCGCGAGGTCAACCTGCGGAACACGCTGCTCACGGCGCAGCGCCTGGCCGACCAGATCAAGGACGCCGCCGAACAGGAAGCGCGGATGATCGTCCGCGAAGCCGAGGGACGCTCCGACCTGCTGCTGCAGAAGACCCAGGCGCGTCTCTCGGAGATCGAGCGCGAGATCACCGAGCTGAAGCTGCGCCGGCGCGATGTCGAAGCCTCGCTCGAGGCGTCGATTTCGGCCTTGCACAACGCCCTCGACTTCATCCGCGCCAAGGACCAGGGCGACCGCGACGAGAAGCTCCTGCTCCATCGCCCGCGCCCGGCCGCCGAGGCTGTCCGCGCGGCCGTCCTCGACGACGACCTCGACGACGACGAAGCCGACGAGGACGAGAAGCCCTCGCGCGGGGCCCTGTAGGCTCCGTGCCGTGGGTCCGCACGCACGCGGGCGGCGTCAGGCTCGACGTGCGTGTCATCCCGCGCGCCAGCAAGACCGTGATTGCCGGTGAGCGCGACGGCGCCCTGCTGATCCGCCTCGCGGCACCACCCGTCGATGGCGCCGCCAACGACGCACTGATCGGGTTTCTCGCCCGCATCCTCGACGTCCCGCGGCGCAACGTCAGCCTGGTGCGCGGCGACACGGCGCGCACCAAGACCCTCGACATCTCGGGCATCGGCGAGCGCGACGCCCGCGCCCGCCTGGTGGGATCCGCATGACCACCCTCATCCTCAACGCCACGCACCTGATCACCCCGCGCGGCCGCACGGCCCTGGCCGGCGATCACCAGCGCGATGTCGTGCGCATCGACCGGCCGGCCATCGCCGCCCGCGACGGCCGCATCGTCTTCGTGGGGCCGCAGGAAGAGCTGCGGGCGCACGTCGACATGTCGCAGGCCGACGTGATCATCGACGCCGACGGCTGCGCTGTGCTGCCAGGGTTCGTCGATCCGCATACGCATGCCGTGTTTGCGGGCGATCGTCGCGACGAGTTGCAGCGGCGCCTCGCGGGCGCGACCTACGCCGAGATCGCCGCGGCCGGCGGCGGCATTGTCTCGACGGTGCGCGCCACCCGCGAGGCGACCGAAGACGAACTCGTGGCGCAGTCACTCCCACGACTCCGCGCGATGGCGCGGTGCGGCACCACGACGTGCGAGATCAAGAGTGGCTACGGGCTCGAGGTCGAGGCCGAACTGCGCATGTTGCGCGCCATCCGGCACCTCGGCCAGCGTCAGCCGATCGACATCGCGGCGACGTTCATGGGCGCCCACGAGATTCCCGTCGAGCGGCGCGCCGACCGCGCCGGGTACATCGCGGCGGTCGTCGACGAGATGGTCCCGCGCGTGGCGCGCGAATCGCTCGCCGAGTGGATCGACGTGTTCTGCGAAGCCGGCGTGTTCACACCCGACGAGTCGGCGGCCATCCTCGGGGCCGGGCTCGCCCACGGGATGCGCGCGCGCATCCACGCCGACGAACTCGGCGCGAGCGGCGGCTCGCTGGTCGCGCGGCAGGTGGGCGCGCGGTCGGCCGATCACCTCGTCCACGTCGATCCCGATGGCATCGCGGCCCTGAGGGCGGGCGGCGTCATCGCTACCCTGCTGCCCATCGCGGCGTTCTACCTGAAGCTCGGCCGGTTTGCGCCAGCCCGCGACCTGATCGCCGCTGGAGTGCCGGTAGCGCTGGCGACCGACCTCAACCCCGGCGGCGGGTTTTCGCCGTCGATGCCGTTCGCCATGACGCTCGCGTGCTTCGGCATGGCGATGACGGCCGAAGAGGCGCTGGTCGCCGCCACCCTGAACGCGGCGTGCGCGCTCGACCGGGGCGACAGCATCGGGAGCCTCGAAACGGGTAAACTCTGCGACGCCGTGCTCGTGCGCGGCACACTCGTGGACGTGCTGCGCGTCGGCGTCGAGGCGATCGCCACGGTCGTCAAGCGCGGACGCGTCGTCCACCCTTCGACGAGTTGATCATCATGTCACTGCTGGATCTGACCGGCCGCGACCTGCTCGCGGCATTCTCGGCCGACACGCCCACCCCGGGCGGCGGCTCGGCGTCGGCCTACGCGGGGGCGATGGGCGCCTCGCTGCTCGCGATGGTGTCGCACCTGAAGAAGACGCGGAACAACTCCGACGAGGAACGCGCCGTGCTCGTCGACGCCGGGGCGAAACTGCTGGCCCTGCGCGACGACCTCGCCCGCCTGACCGACGACGACACCGCCGCATTCGATGCGGTGATGGCGGCGTTCAAGCGCCCCAAGGCCACGGACGAGGAGAAGTCGGCCCGGACGGCTGCCGTGCAGGCAGCATCGCTCGAGGCGACGGTGGTGCCCTTGCGGGTGATGCAGGCGGCCAGCGACGCGCTGATGCTGGCGCTGACCGTGGCCAGGTTCGGGAACCGGAATGCGGCAAGCGACGTGCACGTGGGCGTCTCGCTGCTGCTCGCGGCGGTGGGCGGCGCCAACGAAAACGTCGAGATCAACCTGCCGTCACTGACCGACGAAGCCCGCCGGCTCAAGCTGCGTGAAGACGCCGCGATCGTGCGCACGCGAGCCGCGCAGGCCGCCAGCCAGGCCAAGGCCGCCTTACGCCCGTAGGGGCGCATCATGATGCGCCCCCGTGCCCCTGGCCCCGTGTCCATGGCCCCGTGCCCCTGCACCTCACGGTGACGCCACCTCACAGGTGACGCCATCTCACGTCTGGCGGCGCCTCACGTGCGATGGGCGCATCATGTTGCGCCCCTACGGGAGGAGGTCGCCGTAACGCGGCGGCGCGCCTTCGACGTCGATGATGAACTCGTGGGGCTTGAAGCGGTTGGGGAACCACTCGAACCTCGCCTGGTACCGCGCGCTGACCTGCGTCAGTTCACCCTGCTTCTTGACGGTGAGGTCGTCGAACGTCACGTCCATGTTGCGGGCGATGGTCTCGATGCGCTCGATGATCTGGGCCTCGGTCTTCTTGCCCGCGAACTTGGCCGTTTCGGTGATCTGGTCAGACAGCTCGACGTACTTCCAGTAGACCGGCACGCACTTGACGCCTGCGTGCACGAGCAACAGGACCAGCGCTAGCTTGATGACGGCGCGAATCATCGCCCTTCCCCCGTTCGGCTTCGATCGCTCTCAGCGAATCTGGTGCAGCAAGCGGCTCCAGCGCGTCCGCGCGAAGACGTTGGCACCAGCGCCCGGCCCCTCGCTGTCGTACGACCAGTAGACGACGAGGGCCTTGCCTTTGACATAGGGAGCCGGTAGGAAGCCCCAGTAGCGGCTGTCCTGGGAGTTGTCACGATTGTCGCCCATCACGAACAGGTGCCCGGGCGGGATGGTCACGGGCCCGTACGAGGTCTTCACGTCGAACGACGTGAGCTCGTGGAACGCGGTCGCCCCCGGCAGCTCGAGGAAGTGGACGTACGGCTCGTCGAGCATCGTGCCGTTGATGTAGACGCGCTTCTCGCGGAGCTCGAGCGTCTCGCCCGGCAGGCCGATCACGCGCTTGATGAAGTCGCGCTCGGGATCCTCGGGGTACTTGAAGACGACGATGTCGCCGCGGCGCACGTCGGTGACCGGCATGAGCGCGCGTTCGAGCGCCGAGGCCGTGGGGGCGAAGACGAACTTGTTCACCAGGAGGTGGTCGCCGATGAGCAGGTTGTTCTCCATCGACCCGGTGGGGATCTTGAACGCCTGCACCACCCACGTGCGCACGAACAGCGCGAGGATGACGGCGACGACGATCGACTCGAAGTACTCGCGGGCGTTGCTCTTCCTGAAGCCGCCCGTCTCGGCTGCCCTGGCGGGCGCCGGCGCAGTGCTCTTGGCCATCCTGGTGCCTTCGTCCTCTCGCGTCGCTAGTCGTCGCCCATCTTCAGCACGGCGAGGAACGCTTCCTGCGGAATCTCGACGCTGCCGACGCGCTTCATGCGCTTCTTGCCTTCCTTCTGCTTCTCGAGCAGCTTCCGCTTGCGCGAGATGTCGCCGCCGTAGCACTTGGCGAGCACGTCCTTGCGCTTGGCCTTGACCGACTCGCGCGCGATGATGCGCCCGCCGATCGCGGCCTGGATCGCCACCTCGAACATCTGCCGCGGGATCAGCTCGCGCATCTTCGACGCCAGCATCCGCCCGCGCGCGTACGCCGTATCGCGATGCACGATGATCGACAACGCGTCGACGGGCTCGCCGTTCACGAGCAGGTCGAGCTTCACCAGCGGCGACACCCAGTAGCCGCTCACGTGGTAGTCGAGCGACGCGTAGCCACGCGAGACGGTCTTGAGCCGATCGTAGAAGTCGAGCACGACCTCGTTGAACGGCATCTCGTACGTCACGAGCACGCGATCCGACGCCTTGTACTCGAGCGACTTCTGCACGCCGCGCTTCTCCTGGCACAGCTGCAGGATCGGCCCGACGAACTCCGACGGCGTCAGGATCATCGCGGTGATGATCGGTTCCTCGAACTTCGAGATCGAGCCCGGATCCGGCAGCTTGGCCGGGTTGTCGATCTCGACCAGGCCCCCGTCGCTCGTCGTCACGCGGTAGAGCACGCCGGGCGCCGTTGTGACCAGGTCGACGTTGAACTCGCGCTCGAGCCGCTCCTGCACGATCTCCATGTGCAGCAGCCCGAGGAACCCGCACCGGAACCCGAAGCCGAGCGCGGCCGACGTCTCGGGCTCGAACACGAACGACGCGTCGTTGAGCCGCAGCTTCTCGAGCGCCTCGCGCAGTTCGGGATACTGGTGGCTCTCGACCGGGTACAGCCCGGCGAACACCATCGGCTTCATCTCGGTGAAGCCGGGGAACGCCGCCGCCGTCGGCCGGGCCGCGTCGGTCACCGTGTCGCCGATCTTGGCGTCGCCGACGTTCTTGATGTTGCCGATCACGAACCCGACTTCGCCCACGCCCAGCTCGTCGATCGGCATCGGCTTGGGCGAGAACGTCCCCACCTGCTCGACGTCGAACTCCTGCCCCTTGGCCATGAGGCGGATGCGCATCCCGGCCCTGACCGCCCCGTCGATCACCCGGACAAGGATGATGACGCCCCGGTACGGGTCGAACCACGAATCGAACAGCAGGGCCTTGAGCGGGGCGCCGGGGTCACCCGCCGGCGCCGGCAGCCGGTGCACGATGGCCTCGAGCGTCTCGTGAATGCCGGTTCCCGACTTGGCACTCGCAAGGATCGCGCCGTCGGCGTCGAGCCCGATGATGTCCTCGATCTGCCGCTTGCACTCGTCGGGCTGCGCGCCCGGCAAGTCGATCTTGTTGATCACCGGCACGATTTCGAGGTTGTGGTCGACCGCCAGGTAGGCGTTGGCGAGGGTCTGGGCCTGCACGCCCTGCGACGCATCCACCAGCAGCAACGCCCCCTCGCACGCCGCCAGCGACCGTGTCACCTCGTACGAGAAGTCGACGTGCCCGGGGGTGTCGATCAGGTTCAGGACGTAGTCGTTTCCATCGTCGGCCCGGTAGCGAAGCCGGACGGCGTGGGCCTTGATCGTGATCCCGCGCTCGCGCTCGAGATCCATCGAGTCGAGCACCTGCGCCTCCATCTCGCGGGCCTGGAGGGCCCCGGTGACTTCGAGGAAGCGGTCGGCGAGCGTCGACTTGCCGTGGTCGATGTGCGCGATGATCGAGAAATTGCGGACGAACTTCGGATCCATCAGAACTGACGATTATAGCCGGGATGCCGTCTCTGCCCTCGCGGACGGCGCCGGCGCGTCCGCCGCCCCGGGCCGGCTCACCGCTCGTCACCCCGCGTTGCGCGCGCGGCTCTGAAGACGTCGTCGAGCGCCAGCCCCAGCCCGTCCATGGTGTCGGGCTTCAACAAGATGGCGTGCACACCCAGCCGGGTGGCCGCGGCCTCGTCTTCGTCGCGGACGTACCCGCTGGTCATCACCACCGGGATGTCGGGCCTGATGGCCCTGAGGCCCTCGACGAGTTCGAACCCCGGCATGTGTGGCATGGCCAGGTCGGTGACGACCGCATCGAACGTGTCGGCCCGCGCGCGGAAGTCGTCGAGCGCCACGGCCGGGTTCGTGTGGCCGGTCACCAGGTAGCCGTTCCGCATCAGGATCCGGCTGGCCAGGGTCACCAGCGGCGCTTCGTCGTCGACATACAGGATGTGCTCGCCGCGGCCGCGCGACGCCGTCGCCGCAGGCGCCGCCAGGCCGCGCTCGGCGTTGGCGGCCGCGGGCAGGAAGACCTGGAAGGTCGTGCCGACGCCCAGCGTGCTCTCGACGGTGATGCCCCCGCCATGCGACTTGACGATGCCGTGGACGACCGAGAGCCCGAGCCCCGTGCCTGCCCCGGTGGGCTTGGTGCTGAAGAACGGGTCGAACGCGCGCTCGACGGTCGCCCGGTCCATGCCGGTGCCCGTGTCGGTCACGGCCAGCCGGACGTAGGCCCCCGGTGCCAGGCCCGGGACTGTTGGACCCGCGCCGTCGCTGACCGTCACCGCATCGACGGCGAACTCCACCGCCCCGGC
>JAEUQQ010000468.1 GCA_016789685.1 Acidobacteriota bacterium
TCGACACGAGCGGCGATCCGATCGACGTCCCCGGCGACACGGCGTACGAGAGCGACAGCGGCTGGACGGTGCTTCCCGCCGATGGTGATGGCGACGGCGATGGATGGGTGCACAGCGAGGGCGGCGAGGCCGAGGGCTGGACCTCTGCGTCGTGGGAATCGGCGCCCGCGTCGCCGCCCGCACCGACGACCCTCGCGATGCGTTCGCCCAACGCGCAGCGGCCACGGCCGGTCCGCGCGCGCATCCTCTGGCCCGCGCTCGGATTCCCGGCGGTGATCACGCCTCCCGCGACGCCTGGCGCGAGTCCCTTCGAGCACGGCGACGCCACGCGCTGCGTCTGCGTGCTGGTCCTGTCAGACACCGAGCAGTTGTCGAAGGCCGAGGCGGCGCGGTACCTGCGCGCGGTGCCGTGGGCCGAGCGCGGGCGCCGGCACATCGAGGCCGGGCAGCCGGGCTCGTTCCGCGAAGAGGATCTCGCCGTGCGCAACGGCGGCAGGCAGGGCCTGCTGACGGACCCGCGCCCCAAGGATCGCCTCGGCGAACTGGTGCGCTTCGGGGCCGACGGCAACGACCGCCGGGGCATCGTCGCGAGCCTGGGGAAGAAGGTGAAGGAGGTCTACGCGCGCGAGGGCCTGGTCTACCTGCACGAGATCCGGCTCTACGACCGGGCGATCGCGCGGCTGCCCCTCGATCTCTACCACCTGTTCTGGAACAACGAGGTCGCCGGCGAGCACGCGCCGTCAGACGAGATGACGATGCTGTTGCGCGCGCACGCGCAACCAGAACGGTCGAAGCTCGGCGCGCTGTGGCAGGCCGAACGCGAGCACCTGCTCAAGGAGTACGCCGTCGAGTACGGCGGCATGCACCTGCCCTACAGGGCCGAGGGCGCAAAGGAGCGGCCCGCCGAGATCCTGCACCCGCTGTTCATCTGGCGGCGCCCGTCGGCGCAGTTGCGGATCGGGCAGGTGAGCGATACGCACGTCGACGTGCGCAACGATGTCTACGAAGAGAACCTGCGGCAGTCACCGAACCCTGCGATGGCGAGCCTGCCGTTCAACAACTGGAACACCGACTTCGTCGACCTCTACCGCGCGGCGCGCGCCGAGGCCGACGTGGTGATGCTGACGGGCGACCTCATCGACTACGGGCGTGGACACTGGGGCGTGTCGCGCCGGAAGGAACTGGGCGACGACCGGCGCTACCAGTCGGATCGCAACTGGTTCCTGTTCTCGTACCTGCTGTCGCGCGACAGCGAGTACACGCGCCCGACATACACCATCCTCGGCAACCACGACTGGCGGCTGAATCCGTACCCGCCCATGGCCATCGCGGGGGCGCCGAAAGCGCCCGCGTTCGTCCACGGGATGCAGTCGGTGGACGACGCGCGCGCGAAGGCGATCCTCACCGAGGCGCATGGACCGGGCGCCACGGCGTCGATCTCGTACAACCCCGACGTCGAGCGCCGCTACAGCGTCGCGTTGCGGAATGCGGGCCGCCTGCTCGGGCACGCGGTGCGCAAGATGTTCGGCGGCGAGTCGACCATGGACGTGCCGGGGCTGCCGACCGAAACGACCGTGGAATCGGTCGCGTGGTACCTGCTGGCGATCAACCCGTTCCTCGACTACCGGTTCAGCCTGCCCGGCAGCCACGGCGTGCTGATGCTCGACTGGGCCGAAGACGAGAGCGTGTTCCTCGGCGACATCTACCAGGGCAAGCGCTACGGATCGTTCGACAAGCACTCGGGCGACGAGGGCCCGAAGGCGCGCAATGCCCTCACCGACCTGCAGATGGCGCTCGTGCGCGAGTTCGCCGAGGCACCGGGCGTGGCCAAGGTGATCGGCATCCACGCGCCGCCGATCGGGCCGTGGGACGACTGGAACGACCAGGAACTCGCCTCGAGCTGGCGCACGTTCAAGATCGGGGGACGCGGCTACCCGCACTACGCGCGCATCATGGCCGATGGGCGGAAGGAGAAGGGGCACCCGCTGTTCGCCATCAAGCCGAAGAAAGGCGTCGTCCCCGATGCGGTCGAGGGCATGGACGCGTCGTACAACTCGTTCGAGCGGCGGCGCGACGAGTTCATCCGCACCGTCGTCAACCCGAAGCATGGCGTGCGGCTCGTGCTCTCGGGGCACATCCACCGCCAGGGGCTGTATGTCGTCTACAAGGCGCCCGACGCGCTGGGCGAGATCGTGGCGGGCGAGCTGCTGGTCAAGGGCGTCACCGAACGCGACACCCGGGGCGTGAAGCACCCCGCGGCGTCGCTGGCGACGCTGCGGAATGCCGCGCAGCCGCTCGGCGTGGCGCCCGGCGCGCTGTTCGTGAATGCGACGAGCGCCGGCCCGCGCGGCAACATGCTGCCGGCCGAAGGCGTGTACCGGCGCCGCGACCCTGGCTGGGCCCACATCACGCTGTCGAGCGACGGCACGATCGTGGGCGTGCAGTTCAGGCAACGGGCGCCAGTCGCCACCGGCGCCCGTACGGCCTGACCGTGTTACTTCGACGAGGTCGAGAACCTGACCACCACGCCGCCGACGTAGACGACTTCGGTGACGCGATCGCCCTCTTCGTACCACTCGCTGAGCGTCGCGAGTTCGCCCTGCTTGCCGGCCTTCTTGCGCGTGGGCTCGCCGAGGATGTCGTGCACCTCGTCTTCGCTCATGCCGCGGCGGATGTCGCCACCGCTGGTGACCGTGCCCTTCCGGACGGGCGCGCTGCTCGGGGCGGGGGCCGGCCCGCCGAAGGCTGACGGCCGCGCGGTCGATCGCGGCGCGACCGTGCCGAAGTCGATCACCTGCGCCAGCATCCGCGTGAGCTCGGCGGGCGTCGGCACCTGGTACTCGAGCTGCCCGTCGGGGAACCAGAGGTTGATGCGCGAGCCGGCGTCGAGACGCTTGTCGGCGATCTCGCTCTTCTTGCGCTCTTCCATGGCCCGGCGGTCCATGTCGCGATCGCGCTGCTCGCGCTCGCGATCACGGCGCAGCTCGTCGAGCTCGCGCTCCATGCGGCGGCGACGCTCGTAGTCGGGCTCGTTCTTGATCCACTTCTCGAGGTCCTTCTCGCGGTTGCTCTTCGAGACCGACGGCACGTAGACCGAGCCCTTGTCGTCGCCGAAGACGCCGTAGCCACCGCCCCCGAGCTGGAACTCGATGTTCTTCTTCTTGACGCGGACGGTGGTCACGAGCACGCGTGACCCCTCGCGCAGCGCCGTGCCGAACTCGCGGATGCGCGCGCTGTAGGCGCGGAAGTCGATGGCCGGGTCGCGCATGGGGTACATGTCGACGCCGAGCTGCGTGGCGGGCAGCTCCATCCTGACGATCACGTACTGGCCTTCGAACGCCTGGCGCAGCTGCTGCTCGCTCTGCGCCGACGCGGTACCGGCCTGCACCAGGCCGAGTCCGCAGATTGCCAAGGTCATCACCCGACGCACGTTCCACCTCCCCGGGCCGCGCGATGCGCGCCGCCCGACCCTCCATCCGGACCACACCGGGGGCCACCCCGCCGACCTGGCCAGCTCACAGGTATTCGACCGCTCGAGCGAAAGGATGATACCGCCGCCTGCCCCCAGCGTGAGCCTGTAACGGTTGAGTGGGGCCGGTGGGCGGATCGTGACACCTCGTCGCGCGCACGGCACATTCCCCGGGAGCCCGCCGGTACGCGCCGAGACGGTCCGGGAGGGTTGCGAGTACTATGCCGCCGTGCTCCACTTGGACGGCGACCTCGTCGCGCGCCTGTACCGCTCCGCCGCCGGTGAGCGGTGGGGCGTCGCGCACGAGGCCTTCGCCGCGGCCCTGGCGAGGTCGGCCGCCAGGGCATTTGGCGACCAGGCGCCCCGCCCCGCCGACCTCGAGCGCTACCTCGCCACGCTGCACCTGGCCGACCTCGCGCTGGCCTGCGCCTGCAGCGCCGGGCACGAGGGGGCGTGGGAGCACTTCGTCAGGGAGTACCGTCCGGCGCTGTACCGGGCCGCGGCGGCCATCGACCCTTCGGGGGGCGCCCGCGAGCTGGCCGACTCGCTCTACGGCGAGCTGTTCGGCCTCAAGGAGGCCGGCGGCGAGCGCCAGTCGCTGTTCCGGTACTTCCACGGGCGCAGCAGCCTGGCCACCTGGCTGCGATCCATCCTGGCCCAGCGGCACGTGGACGGCATCCGCAGCCACCGCCGCCTCGAGCCACTCCCCGACGCCCAAGGTCCCTCGGCGCCGATCGCGCCGCCCGGACCGCGTCGCGATCCCGACCGGCGCCGGTTTGCCGCCGCGCTGCTCGCCGCCCTGGCCCTGGTGATCGAGCGCCTGGCGCCGCGCGACCGCCTCAGGCTCGGCTGGTACCATGCGCAGCAGATGACCCTCGCGCAGATCGGGCGGATGACCGGCGAGCACGAGGCCACCGTCTCGCGGCACCTGGCGCGCACGCGCCGGACCATCCGCGAACAGGTCGAACAGCACCTGCGCGAGCACGAGCATTTCGGCGACCGTGAAATCGACGAGTGCTTTGCCAGCGCCGTCGAGGACGGCGGCGCGCTCGACCTCGCCTCGGTGCTCACCACGGGCGAGGGCAAGGTTTCGCCCGTCGCACGTTCTCAAGGTGGGGGACTACCGTGAGCACCACACCCGACCGCGATCGCCACCTCGACGAGCTGCTGCGCCGGGCCGTGCCCGCCTCGTCTGCGGTGACGCCCGCGTGCCCCGACGCCGAGGTGCTCGCGGCCTGGGCCGACGGCGGGCTCGACGCGCTGGCGCGCGAGGCCGCCGAAGCGCACGTCGCCGACTGCGGGCGATGCCAGGCGGTGGTCGCGATGCTCGTCGCGAGCGAACCCG
>JAEUQQ010000493.1 GCA_016789685.1 Acidobacteriota bacterium
AGCGCCCGGGCATGCGCCGCGGCAACGGCGACGTTGTTGAAGACGCAGAACCCCATGGCGGTGGCCCGCTCGGCATGGTGCCCGGGAGGTCGCACGACGGCGCAGACCGGGCCGTGGCCGCCGAGCGCGTCCTCGACGGCCCCGCACGCGGCCCCGGCGGCCAGCAGGGCGATGTCGTAGGTCTCGGCCGACGTGAACGTATCGGCATCGAGCATCGTCGGCGTCGCGGACACCGAGGCGAGCCGGTCGATGTAGGCCTCGTCGTGGACCCGCGCGAGTTCGGCGCGCGTGACGGTTCTCGGCTCGACCACGGTGGCGCCGCGGGCGCGCCAGCGCTCGACGACCGCAGCCATGGCGTGCGCGCGCTCCGGACGTTCCGGATGCCCTGCCGGCGGGGCGTGCTCGGCCCAGCGCGGCGAGTGGATGATCCTCACCACTGGGCGCCCCTACTCGCGGGTCATCGCACCGGCCCGTTCAGCGCAGCGGCCGAGCGCGGCCTCGAGTGCCACGCGGCCGGTCTCGATGGCCGTGTCGCCCCCTCCGGGCACCCAGAGCGGAGCGCCCACGCAGACGTTCACGCGCGAGAACGGCTTGGGCACCTGGCCGGCATCCCAGCTGCTGAGCGTCCAGTGACGATTCGCCTCGATGTGGAACGGCACGATCGGCGCGCGCGCGTGGTGGGCGACCCAGGCAGCTCCGGCCTGCGCGTGATGCGCGGGTCCGCGCGGGCCGTCAACGGTGATGACCGTCGAACGCCCCTCGCGCATCGCGGCCGACAGCCGCACGAGCGCACGCACGCCACCGCGAGACGAGGAACCGCGCACCATCGTGAACCCGAATCGCTCGAGGACCCGCGCGATCCACTCGCCGTCGAAGTTCTCGGACGCCAGGGCGACCATGCCACGATGGCGGAGCCAGCCGATACCCGGCAGGATCCGGCCGTGCCACACGGCCAGCACGTAAGGCTGCCGCGCGGCATGCAGCGCGTCGAGGTGGTGCTGACCGTCGATCCTCCACGACCAGGTCGCCGCAAACGCCGAGACGAGTGGCGTCACGATCACGGGGATGGCAGACGCCTGGGCCCGCCTCGATGCCGACGCGCGCCAGCCCGGATCGCCCGGCACCGTCGCCTAGGCTCCCGCGTCGGGCCGGGCGCCGGCCTGCTTGAGCTTGCCGTCGACGTACGACATCAGGTCGACGAACTCGGTGTTGGCATTCGCGCTCGCCGCGGCGCCCTTGAGCATGATCGAGCAGAACGGACACCCGACGACGACCTTGCTCGCGCCGGTGGCCGCGAGTTGCTCGTAGCGATGCTCAGAGATGCGCTTGCCCGGCTCGTGCTCCTCGAAGAGCAGCCCTCCGCCGGCGCCGCAGCAGAAGGGGTTGTCGCGGTTCCGCTCGGGCTCGACGACCGTCGCCCCGAAGCGCGCCAGCAGTTGCCGAGGCGCCTCGTGCTCGCCTGCGTAGCGTCCGAGGTAGCAGGGATCGTGGTAGGTCACCGTCTCGTCGGCGGCCATGTGCGCGCCGCCCGTGAGCCGCGCCACGAGGGTCGCCGAGTGCAGCACCTCGGCCTCGAAGCCGAAGTGGCGATAGTCGTGCCCAATCGTCTTGAGGCAGTGCGGACACGACGTGACGATCTTCTTCACCTGCTTCGCCTTGAAGTCGTCGACGTTCTGCGTGGCCAGTTCCTGGAAGAGGAACTCGTTGCCGCTGCGCTTGGCGACATCACCCGTGCATCGTTCGCGGGCCAGCACGCCGAACGTCACGCCCTTGGCGCGGAGGATGTCGAACAGCGCACGCAGCGAGCGCTGGAAGTCGGCCTCGAGCGCGCCCGCGCAGCCGAGCCACACGAGGTACTCGTGCTTCGCGGGATCGAAGATGTCGATGCCGGCGCTCGTGATGAACTTCTGGCGCGAGTCGTTGCCGGGCCCCCAGATGTTCTGGTGCCGCTCGAGTGTGTTGTAGACCTTGGTGAGGTATTCGGCCGCCTCGCCGTTCGACACGAGCCCCCGCCGGGCCCCGATGATCACGGGCGTGTGCTCGATGCCGACGGGGCACTGGTTCTCGCACGCCCCGCACGTGGTGCACTGCCACAGCACGTTCTCGTCGTAGAGGTCGACCAGCTTCGTGTCGTGCTTGCCACCGAGCAGCGCCGCCTCGTTCTGCAGGATCAGGGCCTTGGGGTTCAGCAGCTTGCCGGTCGCGAACGCCGGGCAGTTCTCCTGGCAGCGGCCGCACTCGACGCAGGTGAACGCGTCGAGCCTGGCCTTCGCAGGCAGGTCCTTGAGAGCCTCGAACCCCACTTCCTCCTTCTCGAAATCGAGATTCGGTACCGACTGCAGCTGCGGTGACTTGAGGAAGAGCGTCAGCGGCGACACCAGCAGGTGCAGGTGCTTCGAGTTGGGGATCAACCCGAGGAACAGCAGGATCAACACCATGTGCACCCACCAGTTGACCCGCGCCGCAACGGTGGGCGAGGCCTGGTGGCCGAACACGAAGAACTCGAGCAGGAACGTCACCATCAGCGTGACGATGAAGAAGCCGATCATGATCGACTCCCTCGACACGGTCGCGCCCAGGGCGGCCGGGCGCGCGATGCCCCGGCGAATCATCAGGAACACGATGCCCGCGAGCACCGCGAGACAGAACGGCACGAGCGCCGCCTGGTAGGCATGGAACCACGCGCGGCGGCTCAGGTCGACAACGCCGAGTCCCTGCAGGAATCCGACGAAGGTGTAGAGGCCGAAGGCGCAGAATCCCCAGAACACGAACAGGTGCGCAGTGCCGACGATCGGCTTGGCCTTGATCACCTTGCTCTGGAAGACGACCTCGGTGACGAGGCGCTGCACGCGCCCCGGCACATCGTCGAGGCTCAGGTTGTTGGCGCCGGCCATGACCAGGCGGTAGCGCGTCAGCATCTGCGACGCGAACCATCCGACCAGGGCGACGAAAACGAGGCGGAACAGCCAGACTTCGATCCCGGACATCAGGAGGCTCTCCTTCGACTCGCTTACGATGGGCCCGCGATCACGAGGGCCCGTGGGCGCTCGCTCAGGACAGGCCCTTCGACTCGCTTACGACCGTCGAGCGCGGCGACGCTAGGCCTTCAACGCGGCGATGACCTGCGGCACGACCTCGAAGATGTCGCCGGCGATGCCGTAGTCGGCGAGTTCGAAGATCGGCGCCTCGGCATCCTTGTTGATCGCCACGATCGTCCTGGCGCCCTTCATGCCGACGACGTGCTGGATGGCCCCCGAAATCCCCAGCGCGAGATACAGCTTGGGCGCGACCGTCTGCCCCGAGCTGCCGACCTGGCGTTCCATGGGCAGCCAGCCGGCGTCGCAAATCGGTCGTGAGGCCGCGAGTTCGGCCTGCAGCGCGTCGGCGAGTTCCTTGGCCAGCGGGATGTTCTCGGGCGCCTTGATGCCACGCCCCACCGACACGATGCGTTCGGCCTGCGTCAGATCGACCGCCTGCCTGGCCTCGCGAAACGGCGCGTCGGGTTGCTGCCGCACGATGTCGACGGCCGCGCTCACGGCCACCACCGGCGCTGGCGCACTGCCCTTTGCCAGCTCATCGACCTTGAAGCTGCCGATCTGGAAGGTGACGAAGTGCGGGGCCGGCCCCTCGATGGCGACGTCAGCCGCCAGCTTGGCCTGGAACATCGGGCGCACGAAGGTCAGCGGCGTGCCGGCCTTCACTGCCGTGCAATCCGTCAGGATGCTGCGATCGAGGCGCGCCGCCAGCTTGGGCGCGAAGTCGCGGGTCTGGTAGGTATGCGCGATGAACACGTGCGCCGGCTGACGCTCGGCCACCACCTGCGCGTAGGCGGCGGTGAAACCGTCGGCGGTGTACTGCGCCAGCCCCGGACCATCGATGGCCACGACCTCGGTGACCTGCGCGGCGGCGAGGTCCGCGGCCGCTGCCGCACTGCCCTGCCCGGCGACGACAACGACGACCGGCTCGGCGGTCTGCTGGGCAGCGACGATCGCCTCCCAGCTGGCGCGGTTGACCTGTCCGTCCTTCTGCTCTGCGATGACGAGAATCATGATCCTGCTTCCTTTGGCCCGAACCTAGAACACGCGCGCGTCTTCGCGCAGCACTCTGACCAGTTCCCTGGCGGCGTCGGCCGGCGAGCCGGTGATCATCCGCGTCTGCTTGGTCTTCTCGGGGAAGTACAGGCTCACGATCTTCTGCCGCGGCGCCACGCCCGCAGGGGCGTCGACGCGGCGGATTTCCTTTTTCTTGGCCGCCATGATCCCCTTGAGCGTCGCATAGCGGAGCGTGTTGATGCCGCTCTGGATCGTCAGGAGCGCCGGCAGCGGCAGACCGACCCACTGGAACCAGCCGCCCTCGAGTTCGCGCTTCACGCGCAGCGCGCCGCCCTCGACCTTCACCTCCATGATGATGGTCGCGTGGGCGATGCCGAGCTTCTCGGCGAGCACGACGCCCACCTGGGCGAAGCCCTGATCGTCTGACTGCAGGCCGGTGAGCACGAGGTCGACCTGTTCGGGCCCGATGGCCGCCGCCAGGGCGCCCGCAATGGCAAAGGCGTCGGCCTGGGCGAGGGCGTCTGACTCGACGTGCAGGGCGCGGTCGGCGCCGCGCGCGAGTCCCTCGCGCAGCACGGTCTGCACGCGCGCCGGCCCGGCCGACACGACGATGACTTCGCCGCCGTGCTGCTCCTTGAGGCGCAAGGCCTCCTCGAGCGCGTAGGCGTCGGGTTCGTTCATCTCGAATTCGGCATCGGCGTCACGCACCCAGGTGCGCGCGTCGTCGACCCGGAGGGTGCTGTCGCGCTTGATGACCTGCTTGAGGCAGACGGCAATTTTCATGGTCGTGTGGGGTTACGGGTACGTGGAAACCAGGCAGGGGGCACACGCCCCTGACGCCCTGCGTCGTGACTGCCGCACTGCGGCATTCTAGCGCAGGAGGCGGCCTGAACTGAAGCGCCATTCATTCTGGCGCGTTCGGGCTCAGGCTTCGTCCACCCGCGCGAGCAGCAGCGCCGCGTTCGTCCCGCCGAAGCCGAACGAGTTCGAGAGCGCATAGCGCATCGGCATGGGCCGCGCCGTGTGCGGGATGTAATCGAGGTCGCACTCCGGGTCGGGCTGGTCGAGATTGATGGTCGGCGGCGCCACCTGGTGCTTGAGCGCAAGGGCGACCACGCCGGCTTCGAGTCCGCCTGCGGCACCGAGCAGGTGGCCGTGCATCGACTTGGTCGACGAGATAGCCACGCGTCGCGCATGCTCGCCGAAGTACCGCTTGATGGCGAGGGTCTCGAGCTTGTCGTTGAACGGCGTCGAGGTGCCGTGCGCGTTGATGTAGTCGACGTCGTCCGGCTGGAGGCCGGCAGACGCGACCGCCATCTCCATCGCCCGGAACGCGCCGTCGCCATCCTCTGAGGGCGCCGTGATGTGGAAGGCGTCGGCCGACATGCCGTAGCCGACGACCTCGGCGTAGATCGGCGCGCCTCGCCGCCTGGCCCGCTCGTATTCCTCGAGCACCAGCACCCCGGCCCCCTCGCCGATCACGAAGCCGTCGCGGTCCTTGTCGAAGGGACGGCTGGCCTTCTGCGGCTCGTCGTTGCGCTCCGAGAGCGCCTTCATGGCTGCGAACCCCCCGACGCCCATCGGGGTGATCGCCGCTTCAGACCCGCCGACGATCATGACGTCGGCAACATTGCGGCGGATCTGCTCGTAGGCCTCGCCCACCGCATGCGCCGAGGCCGAACAGGCCGTGCACGTCGCCATGTTCGGGCCCTTGGCGCCGAACCGGATCGACACGTGGCCCGACGCGAGGTTGATGATCGAGGCCGGGATGAAGAACGGAGAAATCCGGCGCGGACCGCCCTCGAGCAGGGCCCGGTGCTCGCGCTCGATCGTCGCGAACCCGCCGATGCCCGAGGCGATGAACACGCCGACGCGATGCGCCTGGTCTGGCGACACCTCGAGGCGTGCGTCATCGACGGCGAACTGCGACGCGGCGATCGCGAACTGGATGAAGACGTCCATGCGGCGGACGTCCTTCTTGTCCATGAACTGGAGCGGATCGAACCCCTTCACCTCGCCCGCGATGCGCGACCGGAACTCGGCCGCGTCGAAGTAGGTGATGGGCGCAATCCCACTTTGGCCCGCGCACAGTGCTTCCCACGTGGCCGACGTGCCAATGCCCACCGACGACACCAGCCCGATGCCCGAGACGACAACCCGCCTGCTCAAACCGCCTCCGTTCCTCGTCCGCCGTCGACTGACGCGGCTACTTCTTGGCCTTGGCGTGCGTCTCGATGTACTCGATGGCCTCGCGCACGCGCGTGATCTTCTCGGCGTCCTCGTCGGGAATCTCGACGCCGAACTGCTCCTCGAGCGCCATCACGAGCTCGACCACGTCGAGCGAATCGGCCCCGAGATCTTCCTGGAACGAGGCGTCGGGCGTGACTTCGTCCTCATCCACCCCGAGGTTCTCGACGATGATGCTCTTGACCTTGTCTGCAACGGACATTGCTGTGCCTCCCACAGTCGTGCTTTACGAATACATCCCGCCATTGACGGCCAGGACCTGCCCGGTGATGTACGACGCCGCATCAGAGGCCAGGAACGTGACCGCCGATGCGATGTCCGCTGGAGCTCCGAGCCGCCCGAGCGGAATCTTCGAGGCCCACTCGGCGTGGGCGTCTTCGGTCATCGCCCTGGTCATGTCGGTCTCGATGAGCCCCGGCGCGACGGCGTTGACCGTGATGCTGCGCGAGGCGACCTCGCGCGCGAGCGACTTCACGAACCCGATGATGCCGGCCTTCGAGGCCGCATAGTTGGCCTGCCCGGCATTGCCCATCTGCCCGACGACCGACGTGACACAGATGATCCGGCCCGCGCGCTGCTTGAGCATCGGCTTGAGGACGGCCTGCGTCATGGTGAAGGTGCCCGTCAGGTTCGTCGCCAGCACGGCGTCCCAGTCATCGCGCTTCATCCGCATGAGCAACTGGTCGCGGGTGATGCCGGCGTTGTTGACCAGGACGTCGAGCCGCCCATGCCGCGCCAGCAGCCCATCGACGGCCGCCTGCACCGACACCGGATCGGTGACCTCGAGCGCCACGGCCTCGGCGCGCCCGCCCGCAGCGGTGATCGCCGCCACCGTGTCGGCGGCATTGGCACCACGGGCACCAGCGACGACGACGGCGCCGGCAGCGGCAAACTGCCCGGCAATCGCGCGGCCGATGCCCCTCGAGGCACCGGTCACCAGGACGACACGGTTGCTGAAATCGAATGTCACGATGCGGTTGCGAGTGCCAGCAAGGCCGGCGAATCCAGGTCCTGTTCGGTCGAGTACACAGTAGCCTCGCGATCGATCTTGCGGATCAAGCCAGACAACACCGTGCCGGGACCGACCTCAACATACGTGCGAACGCCCTTGGATGCAAGGCATTGGACGACGGCCTCCCACCTGACCGGGCGCGAGACCTGCGCGACCAGCGCCTCGACCGCGCCGGCCCCGTCGGTGCGCAGCTGGGCATCGACGTTGGCCACGACGGGCACGCGGGGATCCGACACGGCCAGGGCCCGCAATTCAGGCGCCAGGCGTGCTTCGGCCGGCAGCATGAGGGCGCAGTGGAAGGGCGCCGACACGTTGAGGGGAATGACCCGCT
>JAEUQQ010000498.1 GCA_016789685.1 Acidobacteriota bacterium
CTACGCGCTCTGGCTGTGGTCGAAGGCGACCGGCGACTGGTCGTACGCGCAGGCACGATGGGCCGACGCCAAGACGCTGTTCGCGGCGCGCCGCACCTCGATGACGTACTACGCCGACATCGCGGGCGCGATCGGGTACGCGAGGCTCGCGACGCAGCTGGGCGACACGGCGGCCGCAGCCGAGGGCGCCGCAGCGGCGGCCAGCGCCATGCAGGCCGGCCTCGACTTCGACGCGTTCGTCACGCGCGCCGAGCGGGAATACCTGGATGCGCGCGATCAGCAGACGGGATGGTACCTGCCGGCGTTCTTTGGCCTGACGCCTGAGGTCGGCATGTACCTGCGCGAACACCTGGGCGACCGCGCGCGAGGCCTCATCGCCGACAAGCAGACCGGCGACGGGCTGCGGTGGTGGTACCTGACGCGTGCGGGCACGCACGCCGAGGTGGGCGAGACGTCATTCGTGGCGCCCAATGCCGCGTGGTCGCACTTCCTCGCGCAGGCCTACATCCTCGGCGCGCCGCAGGGCACGCTGCGCCAGTGGCTCGATCGGCCGTGGGCGCGCGGCGACCTGTTCTCGATCCAGCGCCTCGTCGCGACGCTGCAGGCGCGATAGTCGACATCACCCGGCCCCCGCAGCAAGCCGCTGGAGTCGCGGATGCCGTGCGGCACCCGCGTTGTCAACCCCGTCGCTCGCCGCGGTGGAAGTGCACGATGCGGCTGCCCTCGGGCTCGAGGTCGAAGGCGATCTCGCGCAAGCCGGCCTTGAGCATCGTGCGTCGCACCGCGTCCTGCTTCGAGGGCAACACGTAGAGCAGCAGGCAGCCGCCGCCGCCCGCCCCCGCCACCTTGCCCCCGACGGCGCCGGCACGGCGCGCGCGGGTGTACAGCCGATCGAGTGTCGCGTTGCTGACCGACGAGGAGGTCTGCTTCTTGAGCGTCCAGCTCTCGTCGAGCAGCGCCCCGAGCCGATCGGGGCGGCCGGCGGCGAGGGCCGCGCGCAGCGACTCGACCTTGGCGACGATCTGGTCGAGCGCGCTGCGCGTGTCGGCCTCGGTCGTCAGGCGGTGCCTGACGTCCTTGAGCACGTTGCCGGCGTCGCGTTCCATCCCCGAGTAGTAGAGCTGCAGGTTGCCGACGAGCCGGCGCTCGACGGCGTGATCGGCCACCACGGGGTGGGTCAGCACACGTTCGTCGGGCAGGAACTCGACGAGCTGGAAGCCGCCGTAGGCGGCGATGTACTGGTCCTGCTTGCCGATGGGCCGGCCCAGGGTCTCGATCTCGAGCTCGCAGGCGTCGCGCGCCAGCTCGTCGGCCGACCGCCACTCGCCCTTGAAGGCGTAAAGCGCGTTGAGGACGCCGACCGCCAGGCTCGAACTCGACCCGAGGCCGATGCCCGCCGGCAGGTCGGCGATGGTGGTGATCTCGATGCCCGACGTGAGCTTCGTGCGCCGCATGGCTTCGCGAATCAGGTCGTGCTGCAGGTCGCCCACGCGGTCGACGATCTCGGTCTTCGAGTACGACACGCGAATCGACGCGTCGAACCGCCGATTGACCGTGACGTACATGTAGCGGTTGATCGCCATGGTCATCACGGCACCGCGGGTGCGCGCGTAGTAGGCGCGAAGGTCTGATCCGCCGCCGACGAGGCTGACGCGGAAGGGCGTGCGCGAGATGACCATCATGTGCGGGGGCCTTCGTGGGAATGCGCCTGCCACGCCCGTTCGGCGGCGGCGAGACGTTCGAGACTGCCGACATCGGCGAGGAAGCCGGTGATCGCGACGGCGCGTGCGCGTCCGACGAGCCGGGGAAACACGTGCAGGCCGAAATCGAGGATGCCGTCTGCCGGCATCGGTGTCGACGCCAGCTCGTCGAGCAGGCTGTGCCGCGCCAGGTACAGGCCGGCGTTGGCGAGGTCGCCGACGGGGTGCTCGGGTTTTTCGACGAACGCCGTGACGCGGCCGTCGGGGGCGGTGGTGACGATGCCCGAACTGCGCGGGTCGGGGGTGCGGAACAGTCCCAGGGTCACCGGACCGTCGTGGCGCGCGTGCAGGTCGAGCACGTCCATGACGTCGAGTTCGACGAGGTTGTCGCTGTAGAGGATCCAGAAGCTCTCGTCGGCATCGACGAAGCGGCGCTCGGCGAGCACGGTGCCTGCCGTGCCGCGCGGGGCGGTTTCGTGCACCACGGTCACGCGGGGCCGGTCGTCGCCGCGGCGGGCGAGATAGTCGAGCACCTGGTCGTGGTGATGCGAGACGTTGATGAGCACCTCGTCGATGCCCGCCCGTCGGCAGAAGGGCCACCAGTAGTCGAGCAGGGGCCGGCCGAGGACGGGCGCCAGGCACTTCGGTAGCGTCAGCGTGAGCGGGCGCAGCCGCTCGCCGCGGCCGCCCGCCAGCAGGATGGCCTTCATCGATGTACGTCTGACACGGAGACTTCCTTCACTGTAAAGGCTTCCGGCGAGGTGACTTCGTTATTCGGCCACGCCGACAAATCCGAACCGGTGTCCCGTAACCCCTCGAGATGGCGCCACGATAAACCGTTGTAAACGCATGGCTTGGTGTCTGCGCTGCAATTCTAGTGCTGTTGGCGCACTCCGTGCAACTACCGGGCCGCATGTCATCACCATGTATGCCGCTTGCCTCGACGGTGGTGCCGAGTCCGGGCCCGAGCCGCTACAGGGATGTCGTCAAGGACGCCATCGAGCGTCCGGCCGCGTTGCTGCTGCTCGTCGTGGCGTCGCCGGTCATGCTCCTCCTCACGCTGCTGGTCACGCTGACGAGCCGGGGCCCCGTGTTCCACCGGCGCCGCGTGCTCGGCCGGGGCGGGCGCCAGTTCGATGCCTTCAAGTTCCGGACGATGTGCGTCGATGCCGACGCGCGCCTCGCGTCCGACCCCGCGCTGCGGGCGGCCTTCGAGGTCAATCACAAGCTCGAGCGCGACCCGCGCATCACCTGGCTCGGCGGGTGGCTGCGGCGGTCGTCGCTCGACGAGTTGCCACAATTGCTCAACATCGTGCGTGGCGAGATGAGCCTGGTCGGTCCGCGGATGATCTCGCCGGCCGAACTGTCCAAGTACCACGTGCACGGCGCGAAGCTGCTCACCGTCAAGCCCGGGGTCACCGGGCTGTGGCAGGTGTCGGGGCGGCAGCGGACCTCATACGAGCGGCGCGTGCAGCTCGACATGGAATACATCGACCGGCAGAGCCTCGCGCTTGACCTGTCGATTCTTGCCCGCACGGTTCCGGCCGTGCTCCGCGCCGAAGGCGCGCACTGAAAGGCCCCCACCCCATGTCCTTCAACGCCGCCCGTTACATGGCCGACTTTGCCCGCGTGCTCGCGGCGGTCGATCCCGATCGCGTCGAACGCATTGCCGAACGCGTGCACGAGGCCTGGCGCGACCGCCGCACCGTGTTCGTCTTCGGCAACGGCGGCAGCGCCGCATCGGCGAGCCACATCGCCGCCGACCTGTCGAAGCTGACGGCGCCGACGACGAGTTCGCGCCGCCTGCGGGTGCACGCCCTCAACGAGAGCGCGTCGGCGATCTCGGCGATTGCCAACGACATCGACTACAGCGAGGTCTTCGCCGAGCAGCTGCGCACCTTCATGCAGCCCGGCGATGTCGTGATCGGCCTCAGCACGAGCGGCCGGTCGCCCAACGTCATCAAGGCCATCGAGTACGCCAACGCCAACGGGGCCACGACGATCGGCATCATGGGCGACCATGACGCGCCGCTGCGCCGCCTGGCCCTGCAGGTGGTGGTGGTCGACTCGAAGAGCGTGCAGCAGGTCGAAGACACGTCGATGGTGATCGGGCACCTCGTGTGCCTGTCGGTCGCCGCCCGCGTGGCCGAGTCGCTGGCGCACGTTCACGTGCACGCCCACGCGCCGGCGCGCACGGGCGAGCATCCCGCCCCCTTTCAGCGCCTCAACTGAGGTCGTGCCGCTGCGGCCCCGGTGGTCGCCGGCACGGGTGCGTCCGATGGCCGTCGCCGCGGCGAGGCTGCTCGTCAGGCCTCGCGGCGTGCCACGGCGTCGAGACGTGCGATGGCGAGCACGAGCCCGAGGATGATCCACTGCGGGTAGTACTGCGAGAACAGCGCCAGGCCGTCGTTCCTGATGCTGTGGATGATGAAGTCGCCCACGACGCTGCCCGCGGCCAGGCCACAGAGCCCGCCGAGCGCCCCCAGCAGCAGCACGCGATGCTCGGCCGAACGCGACCGCCGCCAGGCCCGGTACGTGAACGCAATCGCCCCGCCGACGAACACCCCGAACGCCACCAGGCCAATGGCCCCGAGCTCGAGCAGCACGTTCGCATACTGGTTGTGCGGCGTGTCGATGACCGAGTACCGGTGCATGTAGGGCCAGCTGTTGCCGGGGCCCACGCCGAACACCGGTGCGGTCGTCCAGATGCTCAGGGCGTCTTCGAGGATGGCCAGGCGCCCCGACCGGCCCCCGAGACTCTGCTGCGCGACCTCGCGCTCGACGAGGCTCGACAGCGGCCCGGGCAGCGCGGGATTCGACGAGAGCGCGAACGAGAGCACGATCGCCGCGCCGGCGAGCGGAATCAGGGCCGCGGCCGCCTGGCGCTTGTACAGCACGACGACGGTCGCCATCGACACCGCCCAGGCGCCGTAGAAGAACGCGCGCCCGACCAGCACCCCGATGATGCATGGGGCGATGGCCGTCACGAGCAGCCACAGCCTGGGCCATCGGCGGTTGCCGGTCAGGAGCCACGCCAGCGCGAACGGCGCGGCAAACAGCGCGAAGTACTGCGTGAAGTCGAGGAACCGCGCGAGGTCTTTCGGCAGCAGCGGGAGGATCAGCGACAGCGGCGCTGGCCAGAGCAGGATGTCGAGGGTCTTCGTGATGTCGGCCGATGTGCGCACCGAGTCGCTGACCGCCTCGAGGATGGCGATCGGCCACACCAGCAGCATCACCTGGCCGAGCCCGACGGCGACCTTGACGTTGCGGGCGTCGATGGCGGGATCGGGCAGGAGATAGCCGACGACGCCCGAGACGAGCGAGAGCGGCACGAGGATCCACAGGGCCCACACGAACCCGGGGCGCGTCGCGCCGGGCGCG
>JAEUQQ010000518.1 GCA_016789685.1 Acidobacteriota bacterium
ATCACCGGGTCCGTGCGCGATGCCTCGCAGGCGCCGACCCCGGGCGCGATGCTGTCGGCATCGACGACACCGTTCGTGGGTGTCAGCGACACCGCAGGTGCCTACGTCGTGGTGGGGTTGGCCGGCGTGAACGAGGTACGCGCCCTCGACCTCGCGACCAACGACGCCGTGGGATCGTCGGTGCTCGTGGTGGCCGGAGGCATCGCGCGACTCGACCTGCGCCTGCTTCCAGTGGCGCCACGCGTGACGAGCGTGACGCCTGCAGACGGGCAGTCGGACGTCGTGCTCGGTGCGCCCCTGGTCTTCACCTTCTCAGAACCCGTCGATCCGTCGAGCGTCTCGGCAATCGTGGTGACCACGAGCGACGGCGCGAGCGTGCCCGGTGCCGTGGCGATGGGTGACGCCAACCGGTCGGCCACGTTCCGCGCCGACCAGGCGCTTGCGCCGAAGACGACCTATCGCATTCGCGTCAGTACCGCCCTCAGCGATGCGACGGGGCGGCACGCCGACGCCGAGTTCACGAGCACGTTCACTACCATTGACACGGCCCCGCGGATGGCGCCGTCGGCAGCCGCGATCAGCGCCGCGATTCCCGCGGCCGGACAGACACGCGTCGCCGGTACGCAGGGCACGGCCGGGACACGCGACACCGTACGCGTCCACAACCTCACGCGCAACACCTTCCAGGTCGCACTCGTGGCCCCCGACGGCAGCTTCGATGCCGTGCTCGGTGCGTCGATCACCGACCGCCTGCGCGTGGGCATCACGACGCCAGCCGGCACCGAGACGACGTACGACGTTCCCCGGTTCGAGCAGGTGAATGCCGACGGCAGCATCAGCAGCAGCGTCGATGCTGGCGGAGGTGTGCTGCGTGGACCCAACGGCGTCGAGGTCGACGTGCCGCAGGGTGCCTTTCCCGACGGCGCGGTGGTGACGGTCAACTACGTGGATGCCGCCGCGTTTCCGGTGAAGCTCACGCCGCAGCAGCAGGCCGACCTGCAGTTCACCGGCGGAATCAGCCTCGATTTCGGCGGCGCGGAACCCCTGCAGTACCTCAACCTCTCGAGGCCCGCGACGGCGGGTGACACGTTCGACGACCGGTGGGTCGTGACGCGCGTGGTGACGATCGACGGCGAGCCGGCCATGGTTGTGGCCGACACGGGCCGCGTGATTGGCACGCGGGTCAGCACGTCATCGCCGCCGTGCCCAGGAGCCCTGGCCGCGGCGACCTACGGTTTCGTGAAGGGCCTGAAGCCGATCGGGCTGTCGTACGGGCGCTTCGTCGATCCCTACGCCCTGTCGTCGCTGCGCGGGCAGCTGAACATCGCGGTGGGCATCCCCGGGGCGGGCATGCAGGTGTGGCAGGTGCAGCAGAACCTGCAGCGTGCCCAGGAAGGCACCTGCCTGCCGTCGCTGGCCGGCCGCGTGACCGTGACGCCCAACACGCAGCAGATCGTGGTCGCCGCCAGCCACCTGACGCCGGCCGACCGCCAGGTGCTGGTGCGGAACGTCGCCACCGGGCAGCGGTTGACCTTCCCGCGCAACGTCGTGGAGTTCAGGCGGGCAATCGCGGGAACCGCCGCCGACGCCATCACGGTGCATGCCGCGACCAGCGACGGCGACCTGCCACTGCGATTCGATCGGCGCACGCTGGTGCCCGGGCAGTCGGTCGAAATCCACGTCGACATGGACGCGGTCGCGGTGGCGACCGACGCCATCGTGATCCGGAACGCCACCAGGACCGAGACGACGCGCGTGGCGCTCGCGCAACTCGACGTGGTCGTGCCCGTGTCGGGCACCGGCGACGAGGGCAGCTACGAGGTGTCGATCGCGACGGCCTCAGACGCGACCCGCGAGGTGCCGTTCTCGGTGCGCTCGCCCAACGGCCCGGGCGCGCTCGTGGCGCGTGCGATTCCGCTGACGGTCGATCCCGGCACGGTCACGACGATCCACAACCTGACGACAGGCACACAGACGGTCGTCCCCGCCGACGTGATCGTGGCGGGCAAGGGAGGCTTCGCGTACGGTTTCGACGGGAATCCCGGCGACCAGTTCGCCGTGCAGGTCACCTACGTCGACCCCGGCAACCCGCGCCTGCCCGAGGTGTTCCACATCCCGAAGATGCGCCTGTACGTCACGAGCGCCACGACGGGCGCCACGGTCGCGACGTTCGACGCGCCCGTCCCGCCGCAGGACGAGCCGTTCAACGTGGGGGCGATCAGCGGTGACACGACGCAGCCATTCGTCGTCGGCACGCCCGACAACCTGTCGTCGTTCGATCCGCAGGGCTCGCTGTCGTTCACGTTCTCCGAGGGCATCGATCGCGAGAGCGCGCTGCAGGGCGTGACGATGATCGACGACGCCGGCAACGCCGTGGCCATCGACGTGCGGCTGAGCCAGGGGAACACGGTCGTCACGGTCGTGCCGAGATCGCCGCTGAAGCTGGGCAAGACCTACACCGTCAGCTTCACGGGGGTGTCGGATGCGTCTGACAACCTGGTGTCGGCCCCGGAGTTCCGCGTCGTGACGTTCGAACCGCGGCGGATCGGCCCATCGCTCGTCAGTGGTCACGCCTGGCCGGTGACGCAGCTGGCCCGCTGGCAGAAGACCGACGGCGACGGTCGCAAGCGGACGTATGCGCTCGGCACGAAGCGCGCGACCGGCTTCCCCGATCCGCATGTCGCCGTGTTCGATCTGACCGATGCCGACGCGCCCGTCTACATCGGACCGCTTGGCAGTCCGGACCCGTTCGTGCCCTCGAAGCGCGCGACGGTGGTCGTCGGCGTCGAGGATCTTCCGATCACGACATTCATCGCTCCGCGCGCGGGGCAGCCGTCACCAGTGGTCGACAATCCCTGCGGCGGCGGCACGACGTACTCGGGCGACCTCGCCATCGTCTCGCGCGACAACATCGGCGTTGGCGGCATCATGACGACGGGCGTCGACTTCTACGACGTCACCGACCCGTCCTCGCCGTGCCGCCTCGGCGGCA
>JAEUQQ010000524.1 GCA_016789685.1 Acidobacteriota bacterium
ACCGGCACGACGAGCGGTGCCCGTGTGCTTCCCGGTTCGCGCGTCCAGGTCATCGTCGCGGCGTCGGACCCCGGTGGCGTGGCGCGGCTCACGTTCCGGGCGACCGGTGCCGCCTCGGCCGACGAGTCGCGCACGATCGACCCCGTGCTCAACGACGTGGCCACGGCGTTTGCGATCGACGTGCCGGCGGCCGCCGAGGCCGGACAGGTGATCACGCTGTCGGCCACCGCGACCGACGTGTCGACCAACACGGCCAACGCCAGCCAGCTCGTGCTGACCATCGCCGATCGGCAGGCGCCCGCGCTGACGTTGCGCACGTCGACCGGCCGCCTCGACGCCGTTCCCGGCACGCAACTGGTGGTGATCGCTGACGCGAGCGACGAAGTGG
The DNA here is from genome assembly GCA_016789685.1 of Acidobacteriota bacterium. Taxonomy (GTDB): domain Bacteria; phylum Acidobacteriota; class Vicinamibacteria; order Vicinamibacterales; family JAFNAJ01; genus JAEUQQ01. The sequence goes on from JAEUQQ010000524.1 coordinate 389, forward strand.
GCGTGGCGCGCATCACGCTGCGCGGCGATGGCGCGTTCACCCTCAACGACGCGAAGTCGTTCTCGCCCGCGCTGGGCTCGGCGACGGCACAATTCACGATCAACGTGCCTGCCGGCGCGGCGCCCGGATCGACGCTGGCGTTGACATCGAGCGCCATCGACCTGTTCGGCAACACGTCCGACCCCGTCTCGCTCCTGCTGACGATCCGGACGGCCAGCGACATCACGGCCGAGACGGTGCTCATGATTGCGGGCGAGCGCGCCTCGTCCACGATCACGAGTTCGGTGCCCGCGGGCGCCGGCGGACTCGCGCTGACCTTCACGAGCCGCAATGCGGGAGTCGTGGTGCCGGTGCCGGCGATCACGATCCCCGAGGGCCAGACGACCGCGAGCGTGGCGCTCGACGGCATTGGCGGCGGCACGACCCAGGTGGATGTGTTTGCCCAGGGGGTGCTCCGCACGACCTTCACCGTGACGGTGCGTGGCGGCGTCGTGCGCGGAACGGTGATCGGGCCCAATGGTCCCGCGCCGGGCGTCAACGTGTCGATCACCGTCGGGAACGAGATCGTGTCGACCGCCACCGCCCTCGACGGCACCTACTTCGTCGAAGGCCTGAGCGGATCGCAGAGCGTCGACGTGAAGGCGGCCGACCCCGCGACCAGCCTGATGGGATACAGCCACGCCACGATGAACCGCCAGAACGGCTTTGCGGTCGTCGACGTGGTGCTCATCGAGGCCGGGCGCATCAGCGGCATCGTCAAGCGCGCCAACGGCACGCCTGCGGGGGCAGGCGCGCTGGTGCAGATCTTCGCGTCGAACGGCGGCGATGTGCTCGCGTCGGTCTTCACCCGTGACGACAGCGCGTTCGAGTTCCCGCTGGTGACGCGCGGGGCGTACCGCCTCGACGCCTCAGACACCAACGGCAATCGCGGCCGGACGACGGCGGCGATCGAGGCCAGTGGTGACGAGGTCACGGCCGACATCGGCTACCTCGGGCGCGGCGTCGTGACGGGCACGGTGCGTGCCGATGGCGGCGTGCTGCCAAACGCCGTCGTCACGCTGAACTCGAGTTCGGTCTTCGGCTCGGCGCCCGTGATCACGACCAACGCCGGACTCGACGGCGTCTACCGGGTCGAGGGCGTGTTCATCGGGTCGTTCTCGGTCAACACGCGCGACCAGGTGAGCGATCGGTACGCCCATGCGAACGGGACGCTCGACAGCGACGGCCAGGTCGCCGTCGCCGACCTCGTGCTCGCCGACTACGCGAGCCTCGAGGGACGCGTGCTGCGGGCCGACGGCAGCACGCCCGTGCCGAACGCGCGCGTGCGCGTCAGCGGCGAGACCGTGACGACGGGCGCCGACGGCACGTATCGCTTCGACTTCCTGCGGCTCGGCTCGCAGACGGTCACGGCCACCGACATGGCGACGGCGCAGGGCATCAGCATGTATGGCGAGCCCCTCGGCGCGGTGTATGCGCAGGCGACCGCCAGTCTCGCGACGCCGCGGACGACTGTCACGCTCGACGTCGTGCTGCCGGCGACCGCCCGCATCATCGCGACCGTCCGCGACCAGCAGGGCAACGCGTCGCCCGGCGCGACCGTGACCGTCAAGATCGGCACCAACACACAGTCGCGGACCGGGACGACCGATGCCGCGGGCATCACGATCGTCGACCACCTGATGGTGGGCAACTATTCGGTCAGTGCGGTGGCCGGATCGTTCAGGTCGAACACTGTTACGGGCACGCTGGTCGCCAACGAGGAAGAGGCCGTGACGCTCTCGCTCGAGCCGCTGGCGTCGATCCGCGGCCTGCTCGTCGGTCCCGACGGCGTGACGCCGGTGGTCGATGGGTTCGTCAACCTGAGCAGCAGCTACGGTGGCTTTGCCGACGCCGTGGCCGCTGACGGCTCCTGGGCCTACGACGACCTGAGGCTGAGTACCTACACGGTGTATGGGTTCGACAGCGGGCGTCGCCTGCGTGGTGTGGCGCGCGACATCCGCCTCGACGTGTCGGGTGAGATCGAGCAGCGCACGATCGTGCTCGCTGGAGACGGCACGGTGTCGGGCCGCCTGATCAACCCCGACGGGTCGGGCGCACCGAACCGGCTCGTCGAGTTGCAGGCGCTTGCGCCGACCATCGGCGGGGCTTTCTCCGACTACACCGACGCGGCGGGGTTCTTCAGCATGCCGCATGTGCCGGCCGGTGCGTTCCGCATCACCGCCGTCGACCAGGCGCGCCAGTTGGCCGTCGAGGCGACCGGCGAGGTGCCGTTTGCCGGCGGCAACGTCCAGCTCGATCTCGCGCTGGTGGCCAACTCGGTCACCTTGCCGACGACCCTGTTCAATGCCAATGGGCGAAGTGCGCATGTGGGCAGGAATGGTGCCGACGTCGATTTCATCTACACGTCTGGCAGCAGCGCGGAATCCCTGACGCTCGACCTCACCGTGGGCGGCACGACGACGCGGTTTGCCGGGGCGGCGTTCGGGACGTTCGAAGACGGCGGGCGCGAGATCGTGACGCGCGAGCAGATGGGCGACCTGCTGGTCACGCGCAAGGTCT
>JAEUQQ010000536.1 GCA_016789685.1 Acidobacteriota bacterium
AGTTCGCACTCAGCGCATGCAGCTTCCCCTCGTGCACCGTTGCGGCCGTGATGAACAGCTCGTCGAGGCTCCGTCCCTCACCGCGCAGCCGCAGGCCAGATGCCGGGTCGATCGTCGGCACGAACTCCTCTGACAACGTCATGTCGCCGCGATCGAACCGCGAGACCACGATCCGCCGCGACTTCGCATTGGGCGCCGTGACCGTGAACACCGACTTCGTCGCCGGGTCGAAGGCCGCCGCCATCGAGAACATGAGGCGCGCCCGCACCGTCGTGAACCGTCCGCGCCCCGCATCGTCAAACGGGCCCGGTTCGAGGAAGTAGCGGAAGTTCGCGTCTGCGTCGGCCGCGTCGTTCTCGCGCACCATCACGTAGCTCTTGTTCTCGCCCACGACGAGGATGGTCTGCGGATCGAGGAACGCCGCTCCGCCAATCGTGCCAAGGTCGACCGAGAACCCCGGGTCGACCACCACCGATCGCTCGACGCGGTCGAGCGAGGGCGGCAGGATGTACACCCCCGCCTGCGTGGTCAGCGCGAACCGGTCGCGCGTGGGCTCGTAGGCGAGGTCGGTCGGCGTGCCGCGCAGCGGCAGCGCCAGCGTCGACGTCTGCACCGTCTGCATCACCGGCAGGCCGGCGAGTGGCCCGGCCGCGGCGTCGGGATTGGCGGTGGCCACCTGCGGCTTGTCGACACCGAAGCGGCCACGCCACGACGGCGGATTCGACGACAGGTGCCACTCCTCGAGCGACCAGACCCAGTGCCTGGGGTTGAACGAGTAGCGCACCGGGTCGCTCTGGCCGGCGAACGGCGGCGGGCCGGTGCTCGTGACCGCCTGGAGGAAGTTGGCGGTGACCAGGCAGGCAAACAGCCCGAACGCGAACCGCTCGAGCGGACGCAGCGTGCGCGGCGTGCCCGCCTCGGCGATCTCGCGTGGCGGCAGCGTCATCAGCAGCACGCCCATCGTCAGGACGCAGATCCAGTAGATGACGAAGGCCCACGTGTAGGTGTGGGCGCCCATGATCTCGAGGGCGAAGCCCTGGCCGATGTCGCGCGCCGCGTGCAGGGCCGTGTGGCGCACCGCCATGAACACCCCCCACGTGCCGACCAGGACGCCGAGGCCGATGTAGCGCGGCCGCGGCCCGTAGCGCAGGATGAACAGGCCGATGAGGCTGATGATCAGCATCCCGATGCGCTGTTCCCAGCACATGACGCAGGGCGAGTCGCCGAGCACGAAGCCCAGGACCAGCGCGCCGCCGACCGGGATGGCGAGCAGCGTGAGGACGACCGCGGCGAGCACCGTGTAGACCGTTCCGGGTTTCATCGCTGCCTCGCGTCAGTAGTTGAGGCCGGGGAGGATGGAGCCCCGGGTGGCGAGCAGGAACAGGCCGATCATCAGGATGATGCTGGTGATGACGAGGCGGAAGGCGAGAGATTCCTTCTCGGGTTTGCGCCAGACGAGGAGCCCGGCCGAGAGGAGGAAGAGCAGGCTGAGGGATTCCATGACAAGCCTCCGGCGCGCACAGTATCAGAAGCCGGCGGGGTTCCATCGCCGTGGTGGGTCGTGCTACACTCTGCGACTCGCGCGTCGGGCGCGGTTCCCACAGGGGAGCTGTGGTTCGTGCGCGTACCCGGTGCGGCCATAGCTCAGTTGGATAGAGCGTCTGGCTACGAACCAGGAGGTCGCAGGTTCGAGTCCTGCTGGCCGCACCATCTGTTCCTTTTCCGCCTGATTTCGCTGGAAGCCAGCCCCGATGCGCGTCAACGACGAGTCGGAGCATCGGCGGTTCATGGCCGAGGCCCTCGACGAGGCCCGGCGCGCCGGCGAGGCAGGCGAAGTGCCTATCGGCGCGGTCGTCGTCATCGACGACGCCATCGTCGGGCGCGGGGGGAACGGGCCGATCGGACGCCACGATCCGACGGCGCATGCTGAGGTCGTGGCGCTGCGCGACGCGGCGCAGCGGGTCGGCAACTATCGCCTGCCCGGGAGCACGGTGTATGTGACCGTGGAGCCGTGCATGATGTGCGTGGGCGCCCTGGTGCACGCGCGGGTGGCGCGGCTGGTGTTCGGCGCGCGCGAGCCCAAGGCGGGCGCGGTGGTGTCGACACAGCGCGCGCTCGAGCATCCGGCCCTGAACCATCGCGTCGAGGTGGTCGAGGGGATTGACGAAGACACCTGCCGCGACGTGGTGCAGGAGTTCTTCAGGCAGCGTCGCGAGGCCGCCAGGCGCGCGACGGCGCACGACGCGGAGTAACACCTGGCGCGGCGGGGAACAGCCGCGAGCCCTACCTCTGCGGAGAGGTACCGAAGTGGTCGTAACGGGGGCGCCTCGAAAGCGTCTTGTCGGGTAACCGGCACGTGGGTTCGAATCCCACCCTCTCCGCCATCTATATCTGCTGTAGATAAACAACTTAGATACTCGGCTTGGCTGGCGTAATCCAGTTTTATGCCGAAGTCGAAGG
>JAEUQQ010000560.1 GCA_016789685.1 Acidobacteriota bacterium
CACGAATCGCCGATTATAGCATCAGGTCCCCATCTCGACCCAGGGCGCCGGGATGAAGAGCTCCTCGTAGAGGCGGACGGCATAGCGGTCGGTCATCCCTGCGATGAAATCGCAGGTCGCCGTGTCGAGTCCGTCCTGCTCGACCGTCCGCAGGTCGAGGTAGACCTCCGGGCGCTGCCGGACCTTCTCCCACAGCCCCCCGAGGATTCCCGCCGCCTTGCCGAACTCGGCGGTGGCGACGGTGTTTTCGTACACGGCCGCGAACAGGAAACTGCGCAGCTCGATCGTCGCCTGCAGGGTGGCATCGCTCATCCGGATCTCGCTCACCGCCCCGGCCAGCGTCTCACGGACGACATCGCCCACCATCCGGCCAATCCGCTCCGAGCCCGTCCGCCCCAGCAGCGCCACGGCGTCGGCGGGCAGGCCGTCCTCGCCCAGGATTCCCGCCCGCGTCGCATCGTCGATGTCGTGGTTCACGTAGGCGATGATGTCGGCCACACGCGCAATCTGGCCCTCGATGGTCGACGCGCGGTGCTCGGGTGGCGCGCCAACCGGCAGGCCGTGCTTGCCTTTGGAGTGCCGGGCGATGCCGTCGCGGACTTCCCACGTCAGGTTGAGCCCCCGCCCCTCGTGCTCCAGGCGATCCACGATCCGGAGGCTCTGGGCATGGTGCGAGAACCCTCCGGGCACCAGGGCCTCGAGGACGCGCTCGCCCGCGTGGCCGAAGGGCGTGTGGCCCAGGTCGTGGCCGAGGGCGATCGCCTCGGTCAGCTCCTCGTTGAGCCGCAGGACCTTGGCGACCGTCCGCGCAATCTGCGACACCTCGAGGGTGTGCGTAAGGCGCGTCCGGTAGTGATCGCCTGTCGGGGCGAAGAACACCTGCGTCTTGTGCTTGAGGCGCCTGAAGGCCTTGCTGTGGACGATGCGATCGCGGTCGCGCTGGAACGCCGGGCGGATCGGGTCCTCGGGCTCGGGGCGCTCGCGCCCCTTCGTCCGGGCCGAACACGACGCCTGCGGTAGCAGGCCGTCGATCTCGCGCTGCTCGAGTTGCTCGCGGATCGGATCGCTCACGACAGCAGGTCGCCCAGGAAGCTCGTGCCGTGCGCCAGGGGCTCGAGGCCAAAGAGGTCGACCACCGTCTGGCCCAGGTCGGCGAAGGTGGCACGCGTGCCGAGGTCGACACCTGCCCTGACGGCCGCCCCGTAGGCCATCACCGGGACGTACTCGCGCGAGTGGTCGGTGCTCGGGGTGGTCGGGTCATTGCCGTGGTCGGCCGTAAGGACCAGCAGGTCGCCCGGCGCGAGCCGCGGCAACAGGCCCGCCAGGCGCACGTCGAACCGTTCGAGGTTTGCCGCGTAGCCTGGCGTGTCGTTGCGATGCCCGAACTGCGTGTCGAAGTCGACCAGGTTGACGAAGATCAGGCCGCGCTCCACCTGGCCGAGCTCGCCGACGAGCACGTCCATACCGTGGTCGTCGCTGCGGGTCGATGTCGACCGCGTGATGCCGCGCCCGGCAAACAGGTCCTTGATCTTGCCGATGCTCACAACGGGGATGCCCGCGGCCGTCAGCCGGTCGAGCGCGGTGTCGGCGACCGGCGTGCGAGCGTAGTCGTGGCGATTCGCCGTCCGGGTGTAGTGCCCCGATGCGCCGACGAACGGCCTGGCGATGACGCGACCGACGCCGTGGCCGACCGACACGAGGTCGAAGGCCGCCTCGCACATCCGGTAGAGCTCGGGCACTGGCACCACGTCTTCGTGCGCGGCGATCTGGAAGACGCTGTCAGCCGACGTGTAGACGATGGGCTTGCCCGTACGCACGTGCTCGTCGCCGAGCTGGTCGATGATGGCCGTTCCCGACGCGACGACATTGCCGAGGGCCCCCCGGCCGATGCGCGCCTCGAAGGCCTGCATGATGTCGGCCGGAAACCCGTGGGGGTAGGTGGGGAACGCGGCTTCGAGCTGGATGCCCATCAGCTCCCAGTGCCCGGTCACCGAGTCCTTCCCCGCCGACACCTCGGCCATGCGGCCAAACGCGCCGCGTGCCGGGCGCTTGGGCAGCACGTCGCCGAGTGCCGCCAGCCGATCGAATCCGAGCGAGCGCATCGTGGGCAGGCGGAGGGGAATCGCGCGCGCGATGTTGCCGACGGTATCGCTGCCCTCGTCGGCGTAGAGGTGGGCATCGGGCAATTCACCGATGCCGACGCTGTCGAGCACGATGACGATCGCGCGCGTCGGACGAGGCAACTGCATGCGGCTACTCGTGCGAGGCGTAGTAGTTGCCGATGGTGCGAGGCGACTTGATCGAGGCGATGGCGTGCTTGAAGAGCATGTGGTCGGTGCCGTTCGACTCGACGATGACCGCAAACCGATCGAAATTCTTGATCCGCCCAGGCATCAGCGTCCCATCCATCAGCCGGAATTCGACGCTGAGCTTCTCGCGTCGGGCGTGGTTGAGGAACACGTCCTGGATGTTCGGCGGCGTGGCGGGGCCCTTCGGGGCAGGTGGCGGCATCAGCGACTCACTCCGTGACGCCGCACGATGGTCTCGGCGGCGACGACGGCCTCCGGACGTTCGCCGGGGCCTTCAAGCCACACAAGACTAGGCTCTTTGCGAAACCAGATCAACTGCCGGCGCGCATAGTGCATATTCTCGCGCACGATCAGCGCGCGGGTGGACGGTTCGTCCCGCTCGCCGCGGAGGAACTCGAGCACCTGCCGGTAGACCAGGCCCGACAACGCGTGGGCCCCTTCGGGCACCCCCGACGACAGCAACCGCCGGACTTCGTCGACGACGCCGCGCGCGAATTGCTGGTCGACGCGCCGCTGCACGCGTTCGGCCGTGAGCGCCGTGGGAATCCTGACGCCGAGCATCACGATGTCGTAGTCGGCAATCGGCGACCGCGTCTGGGCAAAGTGCGCGGTGAGCGGCGTGCCGGTCTTGAAGTACACCTCGAGGGCACGCACCAGCCGCTTGCGGTCGCGGGGCTGGATGCGCTGCCCCGACGCCGGATCAACACGCGCCACCAGGCGGTGCAGGGCCTCGACGCCGCGGCGATCGGCCATCCGATCGAGGCGCGCCCTGAGCGCATCGTCGCGCGACGGCCCGTCGAACAGGCCGCGCGTGAGCGCCCGCACGTAGAACCCGGTGCCGCCGACGAGGATCGGAACCCGGCCGCGCGCCGTAATCGCCCGGATGACGCGGGCGGCATCGCGGGCGAACTCCGCGGCTGAATAGGTGGCGGTGGGCTCGACGATGTCGATGAGGTGATGCGCGATGCCCTGCTGCTCGTCCGGCGCCACCTTGTCGGTGCCGATGTCGATGCCCCGGT
>JAEUQQ010000577.1 GCA_016789685.1 Acidobacteriota bacterium
GCAACTCGCCGGCGCTGCTCGCGGAGTCGCCTGTGGCGGTGCGCGGCATCTACCTCGTCGGGTTCAGCGGGACTGGCAAGTCGACGGTCGCGCAACTCATCGGCGCGCAGCTCGGGTGGAAGGTCTTCGACCTCGACCAGGTCATCGCCGAACGTGCCGGCATGACGATCCCGCTCATCTTCGAACGCGAGGGTGAGCCGGGATTCCGGCTCCGCGAGGCCGAGGCCCTGCGCGAAGTGTCGAGCGAGGGCGCGTTTGTCGTCGCCACCGGCGGCGGAGCGGCCGTGCGCGCCGAGAACCGGCGCGTGATGGCCAGCCGCGGCTGGATCATCGCCCTCGAAGGACGTCCCGAAACGCTGAACGAACGCATCCAGCTGCAATTGCGCCGCTCAGACCCGGCGGCCATCCGCCCGATGCTCGACGCGGTCTACCCGCTCGACCAGGTGCGCGCCCTGAAGCACGCGCGGCAGTCGGTGTACGCGCTGGCCGACTGGACGGTGCACACCGATCGCCTCAGCCCCGGCCAGGTCGCCGCCGAGGTGATCCGCGCGCGTGAACTGCTCGAGCAGACGCAGGAGCCGGTCGCCAACGCCGACGTCCCGGCGACGCCCATCCGCCACTCGCTCAGCCCCGACCTGCCCCCGCCCGTCGTCGTCGCGGCGGGGCCCTGGCCCTACCAGGCCGTCGTGGGATGGAACCACCTGCACTCGATCGGGGCGCAAGTGCGGCGCATCCTCCCGCGGGCACGCAAGGTCGCCACGCTCACCGATGCCGCCACCTGGGCGCGCCTCGGCGAACGCGTCACCGACTCACTGCAGGAGGCCGGACTCGAGGTGCACGTCCGCGAGGTCGAGCCCGACGAGCACGTCAAGACGCTCGACCAGGCCAGCTTGCTCTACGACTGGCTGCTCGAGCTGCGCATGCGGCGCGAAGACATCGTGCTGGTCGTCGGCGGCGACGCGATCGACGATCTCGGCGGATTCGTCGCCTCGACCTACATGCGCGGCATCCCGCTCGTGAAGGTCCCCACGTCGCTCGAAGGCATGGTCGACACGTCGATCGGCGGCAAGTCGGCGCTGAACCACAAGCGCGCGCGCAACCTCGTGGGCACGTTCCACCACCCGCGCCTCGCGTGGGCCGATGCGGCGCTGTTGCGCGACGAACCCGAGCGCGAGCGGCGCGCTGCCTTCGCCGAAGTCGTGAAATACGCGATGATCGAGAGTTCGCTCATGCCGGGCGAGGCCATCGCCACGAGCCTGATCGAGCAGGTCGAGCAGCACGTCGATGCGCTGCTGGCCCTCGATCGCCTGGTGCTGCTGCCGGTGATCGCCCGTTGCGTCGCCCTCAAGGCGCAGGTCGTGGCGGCCGACGAGCGCGACCTCGGCCAGCTCCGCATGCTGCTGAACTACGGCCACACCGTCGGCCACGCGCTCGAGACCGCAACCGACTACCGCATGCCGCACGGCGAGGCCGTGGCGATCGGCATGGCGGTCGAAGCCCGGCTGGCCGTCCTGCTGGGGCTCGCCAACGTCGAATCAGAAACGCGGCAGAACCACCTGCTGGCGCGCTTCGGCCTGCCGACACGCCTCCCGGCGCTGTCGCTCGACGTGCTCCTCGAACTCATCCACCGCGACAAGAAGGTGTTTGGCGATGCGCCGCGCTGGATCCTCCCGAGTGCGCCGGGACGCGTCGTGGTGTCGGCGGCGGTAGAAGAACACGACCTGCGACGCGCGCTGACCGAGTGCGTGGCATCGGCCACCTGAAACGACGAGACGGCGCGACGGTCTTACGCGCCCCGCAGCACGCCGTCGATCATCGTGCGCAGTTCGGCCACGGGAATCTGCCCCGGCGCCGACGCGGCCTGACCGACGGCGAACGTCATATCCGAACCGAACAGGCACCCCGCCGCACGCGTGGCCACGCCGAGGCCGCCCATCGAGAGCGTGCACATCGGCAGGGCCGGGAACATGCGGCGCGCGACGAGGGTCGCCTCGAGCAGCCGCAGTAGATCCTCTGGCGCCTTCGGCATGCATGCAACCTTTGCGATGTCGGCCTCCATGCGCACCATCTCGGCGATCGTCGCCAGCAGGGCGTTGACCTCGGGCGTCGCCTGGAAGTCGTGCGCCGACAGGATCACGCGCACGCCGCTGTCGTCTGCGACCGCCGACACGGGTTCGATGAACCCC